>JBALVT010000061.1:0-21260 GCA_036961345.1 Halioglobus sp. | reverse complement strand
CTGTATAGCGAATAAACTACTAGTCACAGGATTTTTATGAGTAGCGAGAATGTCGAGAGCGTAGATATTGTTATTATCGGTGCGGGTTTTTCAGGTATGTATGCTATCCACCGCCTGCGCAATTACAAGGTAGTATGTTTGGAAGCTGGGGAAGGTGTCGGTGGAACCTGGTACTGGAACCGATACCCCGGTGCACGAGTCGATATTCAAAGCGTTGAATACTCCTACGGCTTCGACGAAGAACTGCAGCAGGAATGGAGCTGGCCGGAGTATTTTTCTGCCCAGCCAGACCTGGAGCGGTATGCAAACCATGTGGCAGATCGCTTCAATTTGCGGGACAGTATCCGCCTTTCCAATCCCGTTAAAAAAATGCGATTCTGCGAGGAAGAAAATCTTTGGCATGTTTACACTGCCAACGGTGATCATTTGGTATGCCGCTACGTAATTGCAGCAACTGGCAGTCTCACCGCGCCAAATTTGCCGCCCTGGCCCGGGCGCGATGAGTTTAAGGGAGAGATCTATCACACTGCCAGATGGCCAGCAGAGGGTGTTGATTTCTCCGGTAAGCGGGTCGGTTTCATCGGCACCGGGTCTACCGGTATCCAGGCTATGCCCATTATTGCTGAGCAGGCAGAAGAGCTCTATGTATTTCAACGCACACCGGCCTTTTGCATGCCATCTGGCAATCGGCCTCTTGACGCGGAGCATGAGCACGACTGGAAAGCCAACTACCCTGAGCGCCGTAAGCAGATGTTGGATGCCTACGGCGCTTCACTCGTCGACTATCCGGCATTCGCTGCTCATGAATGCACTCCAGAACAGCAAGCGGAAATGCTTGAGCAGGCCTGGAGCTCGAAAAGTGCATTTCAGATGCTCTTCACATTCAGGGATGTAATGACGGATGCCTCTGCCAATGCACTGGTCTGCGATTTCGTGCGCGAAAAAATCCGATCGGCAGTGAAAAATCCTGAAACTGCAGAGTTACTTTGCCCGACAACCTACCCTATAGGCGGCAAGCGACTGTGTATCGGCAATGGTTACTTCGAAATGTATAACCGTGAAAATGTAACGCTGGTTGATGTGAAGGCAGCGCCAATTGTCGAGTTCACAGAATCAGGCTTACGTACGTTGACTGCGCAGTACGACCTGGATGTAATCATCACGGCCACTGGCTTTGACGCGGTTACCGGCGCCATGACTCGGATAGATATCGAGGGCTGCAACAAGCGTAAGCTGGTAGACAAGTGGGCTGATGGCCCTACTACTTACCTTGGCGCGATGGTGTCCGGTTTTCCCAATCTGTTTATGATACACGGCCCAACCACCCCGGGGGCTCAAGCTCAAATGATCACTACGGGTGAATGGCAGGTCAACTGGACTGCCGATATCATCGACACCATGGTGCGGGAAGGGTTGGCACACATCGATGTAAGTGAGGACGCTGAGCGGGATTGGGCAGCGGAGGTCGAACAAGTTTCAGAGAAATCCCTGCATAAGTTCGCTGACTCCTGGTACAACGGCAAAAATATCGAAGGAAAGAAAGGTGGATTAATGATTTACGTGGGTGGTTTCCCGCGGTTCGCACAGCTCAGTGAATCAGCTGTTACTGACGGTTACAGGGGGTTCATTAGAAATTAACTCGATATTGAACCCGGAAAGATATTCACGCTCAATATACATGTCCTCAAATGCGGGGTTATCAGGCAAAAGCGCCTGCGGTATAGCCTGAAGACCAGGCCCACTGGAAGTTAAAACCACCCAGATGGCCGGTGACATCGAGCACCTCACCGATAAAATAGAGTCCTGGCTGATGTTTCGCTTCCATTGTTTTGGAACTGACACTGTTAGTGTCGATGCCGCCCAGAGTCACCTCAGCAGTTCGATAGCCCTCAGTGCCAGAGGGTTTGATGCGCCAGTGATTAAGGTAGTTGCCGATTTCAGCGAGCCTTTTATCGCTAAAATCGGCCACTGGTTTATCACTAAGCTCGTGCCACCACAGGGCCTGAAGTTCGTTGACCAACGCCTTAGGCAGTTTTTGGTTCAGGGCCGTTCTGAGCACGCTTTTTCCCTGGTTTTGTTTGAGCTGTATTAGCCATTCACTGGCATTTATCCCGGGCAGTAAATCGATATCCACCGTATTTCCGCTGTCCCAGTAATTGGAAATTTGCAATACCGCTGGCCCGCTCATCCCGCGGTGGGTGAACAGAATGTTTTCAGTGAAGGACATGCCGTTGCAACTGATTTCGACCTCGGTGGCAAGCCCAGAAAGGCGTTCACAGATTGGTTTGAGCGTGTCGCTGAATGTAAAGGGTACCAAACCGGCTCGCTGCGGGATTAGCGGCATGTCGAACTGTCGGGCAATGTCATAGCCCATGCCGCTGCCCCCCAGTGTGGGAATCGAAAGGGCACCACTGGCCACAACCAAAGATTCGCATTTTAGCGCCAGGGCTTGCCGGTTTGTACTGCCGCTACTCGTTAAGTGGAGTTCATAACCATTGCGGCCATAGTTCAATCCTGTTGAGGTTAAGCGCTCAATTTCACAGTGAGTTTTTATTTCCACACCCGCCAGTTCACATTCTTTAAGTAGCATCGCCAGAATGTCCTTGGCAGACTCGATGCAAAATAGTTGGCTGTGTTTACGTTCCTCATATTCAATGCCGTGGTTTTCTACCATGGCAATAAAATCCCATTGTGTGTAACGATTCAGCGCAGATTTACAGAAGTGAGGGTTTGTGGAAATGAAGTTGTCGGCCTCAACAAAGTGGTTGGTGAAATTGCACCGGCCACCACCAGACATCAGGATTTTTTTCCCTACCTTATTGGACTTTTCAACTACCAGTACGCTTCGTCCGCGTTTGGCCGCGGTGAAGGCGCACATTAATCCAGCCGCGCCAGCCCCGAGTACGACAACATCGTAAGACTCGATTAACTCATTGGGCATGAATAGTGGATCTCAGGTCAACGGCAAGTAGAATTGTTCGTACCACCTTCGCAATTTGGTAATAGGGCCATCGCCGTCACATAAGATGGGGTCAGATTGGTAAATTTTGTCTTTCCATATTTCAACATCTTGCCCAAAAGCTGCGTGTGCCATCTGCGGGTAGTTCTCTAGGAACTCTTCCGGGAGTGGCTCATCGGTGAGGCTGCTCATGATAACAGCACTACACAGATCGACCTCGTCCTGATTGACGGGGATATGGTAGTTAACCCACCAGCTTTTGTAGCTGATTTCCGCACTGCGAGATTCTGTGTAGTAATACATAATCGAGGGCCCGTGATAAGTCGCATCGCCCCATGCGTCTGACTCTTCGCCGGCATTTTCGTTGCGCATTGCCTCTATGTCAAAGGGCAGGTTGGGGGGCGTCACCATTCGCGCGTTGGCGTCGCGTTGCACGGTGGAGAGCTGGGTCACACTCCTGGCTGTGAATTTGTTTTCAAAGGAGAGTACCTTGCCACCATGAACATGTGGAAAATGAGCGATGTCTACAATGTTTTCGATGACATCGCAGGCCTTAGCTCGAATTCGTGAACGATGGAAGTTCCATTCTCCCCACTGGTCTTTAGCGGTGCCCCATTGTGGGATATCGGGAATATAGTCTTCGGGAGTATTATTTTCCTGGTCATACCAGATCGCGATGAAACCGTTTTTCTCCATTACAGGCCAGCCGCGTAACGCATGAACGGCCCTCTTGGGGATTTGGTTTGCATAGGGGATTTCCACGCATTTACCGCTTGTATCAAAAGTCCAGCCGTGGAATGGGCAGATCAAGTTATCACCTGACAGACGACCGCCGTCGCTGGAAAGATTCGCTCCCAGGTGTGGGCAGTGTGCATCCAGAATGGCGACCTTGCCGGATTCGCCGCGATAGATAACAAAGTCGTGGTCGAAGTAGTGCAGGGGTTTGACTTCGCCTGTTTTTAGTTCCTGGGAAAACAATACGATGTGCCAACCGCGGGCGTAGTGGCCGGGGCGCAGATATTCGTAGGCGTATTCGCTCATGGCTTTTCTCTGTTTGTAGAATTATCAAAAGCGTGCTGCGCCGCAATATAGGCGAAGGTCATGGCCGAGCCTATAGTAGCACCGGCGCCGGGGTAGGTATTACCCATAACTGCCGCACTGGTATTGCCGGCGGCATAGAGTCCGGGAATAAACTCGCCGTTTTTAGTGATGACTCTGGCACTCTCGTCACACAATAAGCCGCCTTTGGTGTCCAGGTCGCCAGGGTCGCATCTCAAGGCGTAGTAGGGGCCTTTCTCAAGTGGGCCCAGAGAGGGGTTTGGACTCACGGAGCGGTCAGCATAATAGCGGTCGTGTTCGGTACTTCCACGACCAAAATCCGGATCTATGCCCTTTCTTGCATTCTCATTGAAGCGATTAACCGTTTCAATGAGGTTTTGCGGGTTAATATCCAGCTTCTGCGCTAGCGCCTCCAGCGTAGGCGCAATGGTGAACAGACCTGAATCCAGGTTTGACTGGGGAATCTTGCTGTCGTCTTCAATTTTTCCTGGCTTTAAGTGGCCAGCGGAATATTTGCTGCGAAACTTTGCATCAAATATGAGGTAACAGGGCACAGCGCCGTCGCCTCGTGCCTCACTGGCATACTGATCCTTCACCAGGTCTTCATAAGGCTGTGCTTCGTTGGTGAATCTTTGCCCCAGTTTGTTCACCATAATGGACCCCGGATAGGACTTACCGGAAATCAACGCCAGCGTGCGTCCGTCTGGCAGTGTATAGGTGGGCGACCACCAGGCACAGTCCATAAAACCGAGCTCGGCTCCCACTTGTTGCCCCATAATAATGCCATCTCCAGTGGCACCGGGCGCTGCTGCCGTCCAGCTTGATCCTGTGGGGGCCTGCTGGTGTTGTCTTCGCAGCTCTACATTGTGGGAAAAACCACCGGTTGCAAGAAGTACACCCCGGCTGGCTTTCACACGAACGTCCTGACCCTCTCGCTGCACGACGGCGCCAACGACCCGGCCGTGTTCGACGATAAGTTCCTGCATGGGTGAGTCCAACCAAATGGGAATATCGCGATCCATCATTGAGCGGCGCAGGCGGGCGACAACAGCAGGGCCCAAGGTAACCCGGTTATCCTCCTGACGTTTCAGACGGGCGGGAATATCCAGCATATAACGCAATAGGAGTTTGAGACCGGTAAGGTAGGCCCCGGTATTCATCGCCTGAAGCTTCATGCCCTCTATGACAGTCACGTTGAAGGGCAAAAGTAGGCCCGCGTAGTGACCCCGGCGCATAGAGCGTGCCTCCGAGCCCAATTTACGCAGGTTAAAGGGTGCGCTGTCCATGGACCGTCCACCGGGTTTGTAGCCGGGAACATGTTCGTAATAATCCATGTAGTGGGGCAGGGGCGTGTAGTCTATATGGCTGTGGCGCATCATGAAGCGCAGCATTTCCGGGGCTCGCCTGGCATAAGCTGCCAAACGGGCTTCACTCACCGAGTCACCGATTAGGCCCTTCAGATATTGGAGACCTTCCTCGACGCTGTCCGATATACCTTTCTCAGCCTGACGATGATTGCCTGGTATCCAGGCTACCCCTCCGGATTTGGCGGTGGTACCGCCGTAAACGCTTTCCTTTTCAACCAGCAATACCTTGCCGCCCATTTGCCCGGCAACGACAGCTCCTGTCATGCCCGCTGCGCCACTTCCCGCTACCAACCAATCTACTTCCAATTCCATTACGTCGTTGTCACTTTTATTTTTAGAACACAGGCTCCAGTCTGGCAGCGCATACCATGATGAGCCAGTTCTTGTTACAAATGCTGCGCAACGGTTCAACATTCCGGCCAGGCAAGTTGACCCGCCACTTAGCGGCCCTTATTGTCCATGTGGCGCAAAGGTGTGCTGTTAAAATCATTATTGACTGTCAGTCTCAGGCGGTCAGCAATTGGAGATGTACATGCAGGATTTACAAGACAAGGTTGCAGTTATCACCGGAGCGGGTTCCGGCATTGGTGAAGGCATTGCCAGAGCAGCCGCAGCGGCGGGCATGAAGGTCGTTGTCGCGGATATCGATATCGAAAAGGCCAGGGTCGTAGCCGAAGACCTGGTCGCCGCGGGAACAGCTGCAATTGCTGTTGCTGTGGACGTCTCTGATCTGCAATCAGTGCAGGCGCTTAAAGACGCAGCGCTGGAGAAATTTGGTGCGGTTCACCTTCTTTGCAACAACGCCGGTGTCTGGATTGGTGCGTTAATGCAGGAGGCCGATATTAAGGATTGGCAGTATCTCATTAATGTGAATCTATATGGGGTAATCCATGGTGTTCAGACGTTTTTACCGCTGTTAATAGAACAGGGCGAGGGGCACATCGTGAACACCGCTTCTATGGGCGGTTTGATTTCCGGTCCGCCTGAAGGACTTTATACCACCACCAAGTTTGCGGTTGTCGCTTTGTCCGAAGCCCTGTTAATGGAAGTGGCTGGGCAGGGTGTTGGGGTGTCTGTATTGTGCCCGGGTCTGGTTGATACAAACCTTATAACACAGTCTTTTGCGGTGCGTCCTGAGGCCTTCAATTCCGGGATAGATCACCAGCAGCCTGCCCCTGACGTGGCCAACGGTATAGCGCCGGGTCTTGTTGGTGATCAGGTGATGGATGCAGTCAGGGAAGGTGGCTTTTACGTTATTACACACGATGACTATCGCGACATTATCAAGATGCGGCACGACGGTATTATTGATGCTCTGGATGCCAGCACAGCACGTTACGGGTCTACCAGTGGGGTGTCTGGTTAGCCGGGCTATTTAGCGCCAGAGAAATTCGCCGGGCGCATTGCGTTTGGCGCGATACATGGCGTGGTCTGCCTCCTCATAGAGCGAGGCAATCGTTTCGCCGTTTTGGGGATACATCGCTATACCAGTGCTGCACTCATAGCGAACCCCCTGTCCGTCTATTTCGACCTCGTTGTCGCTGTCCCTAAAAAAGCGCTCTACAGCTATTTGTACACTAGCGAGTCCTTCCACTGGTTCGAGCACTACTCCAAACTCGTCTCCACCCAGGCGAGCCACAAAATCTGTTTCACGAAACCCCGTCTTTAGCTGCTTCGCGAAATGTGTCAGAACTTCATCGCCAAAGCTGTGTCCGAGGCTGTCGTTGATCTGCTTAAAGTCATTCAGGTCAATGACCAGCAGGGCAAAGGGCTTTCCGGAGCGATTACCGCGCATAATGCACTGTTGAGCGTGTTCAAAAAGAGCGCGCCTGTTGGGTATGCTTGTGAGCGAGTCATGGCTTGCCAAATAATCCAGGGATTTGTTTTTTGCCTCCATGGCAGCGCGCAGTCGACTGTTGGCGTTCACGTAGGAACTCAATACGGACATGATGATGATGCCAGTACCCAACAGCGACAGAACTTGAATAGATCCGACGTTTGCAGCGATTGTTATTCGACGAGTTTCAAACCCTTGATTTTCAAGTACGAGAACGAGTAACCATAGAGCAACGGTGATAGCCGTCCAGCAGAACGCCCAACGACGATTCATCAAAGTAGCTGCAAGAACTGGAATGACCAGCAAAAAAATCATGGTGGGAGACATGGTGCCACCGAGCATAAAGTTGCCAGCTACCAATACAGTGCTCAAAACCACCAATAACAGGTTGACGAAAAAGATACGCATTCCAAAACGCTGAAATAGCAGTGCCACCGAAACGGTTGCCGCCATAATTGACCACAACAGAGTGCCGCCAACATCTTTGCCTTGCTGGGACAGTGGTAGCAATGTGTAGAAAATCACCAATAGCGCGACGACATTCAGACCCAGCCCGAAAAGAACTTGTAAGAAAAGCCGATCGCGGTGATCCTCACTGGTCTCAGCGATTGATTCATCAAGATTCAGGATAGGTTTGGGCAGGCGTCCCGAATGCTCCCAACTGGAGGGCGGGCTTATAGATTCAGAAGCTTGCTCTGAATATTGAATACTCTGCGGTTCTTTCACCTATCTGGCCGCCCGACTTTTTATTGTATTAGCCTCTACTTTTTAACATGATTGGCCGTTTGGGGCCAGATTCTGCTCAAAGAATGCCAACCAGATCACCATAAGGCGTTTCGGAGCTGGCTTATTTGATCACAAACCCATGCCAAGCCCGTTTATGTATCAAACGCTGATATATGCTCCAGATCGTTGATAGCGGCTGTGGCCAAACTCATGCCTTCTATGAGCTTCCGCCTGTCTTGGGCATAGCTGGCCGGAAAACGCGCCCGGTTGTGTTCGCCGACTATCCAGGTGGGATATTGACCCAATTGACTCAGACCTTCTCGGGCTACATCTTCGCATGCCATTGCGCCACCGTCCTTGAGCGCAGGATTCAGTTTGCTGAAATCCACGTGCTGATGGCTGGGGGTTTTGGTCGCGCCCACCACGAGACTAAGGCAGTCGATGCCCGCCGGCTTAAGGTCGTGCCAGAGGCCTTCTGCAAAGAGATGATCAAAGGCTTTGGTGGCCGGGTAAATTGCCATGTGAGAAGAACCTGCAAACGCCGCGGCCGAGGTGAGAAACATCATTCCGCCCTTGCCACGTTGTACCATGCCCTGGGAAAAATGATGTGCCAGGTGAACCGGGGCCAAACAATTCAGGCGCATCATGAAGTCAAGGTCTTCCAGCTTCCAGTCATAGAAGCGGTTGTAGCCGATTGTTGCACCGGCGTTGTAAATTAACATGCCGACCTCGATGTCCCGGGTGATGGCACTTACCTGGGTTAGTAAGTCAGGCGCAGTTAAGTCCACCGCGAGAGTTCTTACTTCTACGCGATAGTCTCTACGTAACTTCTCGGCCAGTGAATCCAGGGGGGGTGCTCGCCGTGCAAGTAAGACGATGTTCATTCCCACTGCAGCCATTTGGCAGGCGAAAGCCTCACCGATGCCCTCAGACCCGCCGGCAATTAAGGCCCAGGGGCCGTAGCGTTCTTTAAATTCAGGAGAAAGTGCAGAGTCTTCAGCCATGGAGGGGTTCCACTCATAGTTTGATTGCGTCGCAGGTTTGCGACGAATATTCGAGTATTCAAGAGTAGCGCAGGGATCGGCAGGCGTCATCGCGCTAAAGCTGTAATTACGAGGAGAGCAGGCAATATCAGCACGCTGGCTGGAATTTCATACCGATATGCGTGGTCCGATCGTCCGGTATAGGTTTTAGGACATCGCCAAACTATACTGTCGGCACGATAACAACAGTGTGGGAAATTCAGTAGATGAAGATACCTGGTCATATAGTGTCCTTTTTGTTGCCGGTGTTGTTGGGGCTCTCCCTGACGGGCGTCGCCAATACTGCTGCGCCCGAACAGTCTTTGGTTTACAGCGAACAACGTGCCCCCTGTACTTCGAACGAACCGCATATGCAGCCCTTTTTCGGGGATTTTCATGTGCATACTCGTTATTCCCTCGATGCCAGCACCCAGGGGACTCAAACAACGCCGGACCAGGCTTATCGTTTCGCTCAGGGCGAAAAAATTGGCGTACAACCCTGGAGTGAAAATGGAGAACCAGGCCGCGCCCTGCAGTTGAGCAGACCGTTGGATTTTGCGATGATCTCGGACCATGCTGAGCTCACGGGCGAGGTGTATATGTGCAATACACCGGAAGTTGACGGTTACAGCTCGTGGCAGTGTTTGTTGTATCGGAAATGGCCGCGTGGCGCATTTTACCTGTTCAACTACATGGCCACGATGCAGGCAACTCACATGGGGCAGTGTGGTGAAAATGGCGATCGCTGTATCGAGGCATCCTTGAAACCCTGGACTGAAATGCGCGAAGCGGCCCAGACTCATTACGACCGCAGCGAAGACTGCCAATTTACCGCGTTTGTTGGCTATGAATGGACGGGTATGCATGCTGAGTCCGGGGGCAACCTGCACCGCAACGTGGTGTTTCGTAATGCCGAAGTGCCAGCGTTACCGGCCAGCTTTATTGATGGCCCCACTGCAGCGCAATTGTGGTCCGCTCTCGATGAAAGCTGTAATGGCAGGGGCGAGGGCTGCGATTCATTGGTTATCCCGCACAACTCTAACCTCAGTGCCGGTTATATGTTCAGTGGTCTCGACGATGAGGGTAATGAGATGACCGCTGAGTATGCAGCACAGCGGCAGCGCTTTGAACCGCTGGCGGAGATTATGCAGCACAAGGGAGCCTCTGAGTGTTTTTTCATGGCTGGAACCACGTCGGATGAACTATGCTCTTTCGAGCAGTTGCCCAAGGACAACATCGCCGGTTACCCGGAAGTACCCAAGCCCGACACCGGTTTTTTGCGTCAGGTGTTGCTCGACGGAATGGTCCTGGAACGCAAGCTTGGAGTTAACCCTTATCAATTCGGCATAATCGCCAGTACCGATACGCACCTGGGCGCGCCTGGCGCAGCGGATGAGAATCGGTTTTTGGGGCACGGTGGCGCTGGCGTGCCGGCCAAGGATAGTGTGCCATCCGGGTTGCCGGACAAACTGGAATACAATCCCGGTGGTTTGGCCGTATTGTGGGCACAAGAAAACAGCCGCGACGCCCTGTTTGATGCGCTTCGTCGCAAGGAAACATACGGCACCAGCGGTCCCAGAATTGTCAGCCGGTTTTTCGCCGGCTGGGACTACCCTGAGAATTTATGTGAGTCGCCGGATTTGGTACAGCGCGCCTATGCAGATGGTGTGCCCATGGGAGGCGAGCTCGGTGCAGCTATAAAAGACACCGCCCCACGTTTTGTTGTTTTTGCCAATCAGGATGCTGGCACTCCGGATAGCCTCGGTACACCCTTGCAGCGCATGCAAATTATCAAGGGCTGGATAGATGAGACCGGCACTCCAAAAGAGCGAGTTATCGACGTTGCTGGCAATGCAAAAAATGGGGCGAGCGTAGACCTATCAACTTGCCAGACCAGGGGCACCGGTTACGCAAAGTTATGTACGGTATGGGAAGATGATCAGTTCAACCCGCTCGAGCAGGCTTTCTATTACTCTCGGGTCGTGGAGAATCCCACTTGCCGTTGGAGCCAGCGTATCTGCGTTGCCAATGAAGTTGATTGCAGCAATCCCAAAACGGTGGGCGATGGCCTGGAAGGGTGTTGCGCTGCAGAACATCAACCGGTTGTGCAAGAGCGGGCCTGGTCTTCTCCGATATGGTATAAACCATAGTCTTGGCTAAAAATAAAAGAGCATAAAAATGAACAAATCTTTTTACGGCGTTCTCCTGTGTTTGTGCCTGCTCGCCTGCGCGAGTGATATGCCCCCCATTGTAGGGTGCGATTCGGTAGGTGATATCAAACCTGTGTGCAATATGAAAACACCTGAAGACATAGCCGCCTTGGCGGATGGGCGTCATCTATTACTGGCCAATTTCGGGGGCATGGAAGGCGGCACCGGGAGCATCTCTCTGTTCGATACACAAACCGAAGAAGTCAGTGTTCTATTTCCCCCGCAAAATGCCACTTTGAATGCCACAAATGTGACCTGGGGGGATGCCGACTGTCCGCCACCGTCTCTGGACAAATTCAGTCCGCACGGAACCCATCTGCGCCGTTTAGCGGCCGGTGGCTGGCGTTACCTGGTGGTTAACCACGGGGGGCGTGAGTCCATTGAATTTTTTGAACTGACTCTGGCGGGCGGTAATAGCTCAATCGCATGGCGAGGCTGTGTGCTGGCCGCGGCAGAGACATTCATGAATGATGTAGTGGGTCTGCCCAATGGTGATTTGATTTTCAGCCGTATGTTCCACCAGGGTGGTGATCTGGAAATGTTAAAAAGCATTGTTGGCATTGATACCGGAGACCTGTGGCGTTGGAATCAGGAAACCGGATTGAGAATTTTACCTGGAACAGACGCCGCCCAACCCAACGGGCTGGAACTGTCCGCCGACGGGCGCTACGTCTTTGCCAACATGTATATGGAAGGCGAGGTTTGGAAAATTGACGTAGACACCGGAAAAACGGTGGCCGTAGGAGACGTCGCTAATGGCGACAACAGTGCCTGGGGTAGTGATGGGCGTCTGTGGGTGGCTACCCACACAGCTGGCGCCATGGACATGTTGTCTTGTTTTGACTTTCAGGACAAACCCTGCGGTGCTGCGTTTGAAATTGTTGCCATGGACCCGGAAACGATGGCTGCGGAAGTTGTGTTTTCGCACGCCGGCGCGCCCATGGGGGCAGCGACTATTGCCGTGCCCCAGGGAGGGCGTGTTTACATGGGCTCTTTTGTAGGGGACCGGCTTATCTCGGTACCTGATTTTGGCTCCGCCAAATAATGCCGTAGTACCTAAATGCCCTGGCGTACTTTGCGGATTTCTTTCGAGTCAGGTGGCAGTGTGAACGTCGTACCATCTTCGCCCAAGGTGAAATCGCTGAAAATGTCCTCGACGCCGGCAAGCCATACAGCCTCCATGCCGGGGAGTATCAGTACCGGGACGATGTGGTAATAGAGTAAATGGCCAACACCCGCATCTCTGGCAATTTCAGCGGCCTCTACAGGGCTGGCGTGATAATCGAGAATGTCTAATGTGATTTTCGCCATTATTGCATTTTCGGTATTTTTTGCCGCGGTATTCATGACCATCACTAATTCAGGGGAAAGAGCCTCGTGCACGAGTAGATCGACGCCGTCGGCGAATTTCTGCAGGTTTGCCGACTTGGCGGTATCACCAGAAATCAAGGTTGTGCGGCCCTGGTAGCTAAACAGATAGGCCACGGCGGGTGAGACGGGCTCATGATCGACCGCGAGCATTTGTACTTTAAGTCCGCCTTCTTCATAGACAGTAAGCAGTTCGCCTTCTTTTGGAAGAGGGAAACCTATTGCAGTCATTCCGCGGCCACTTAAAGCGGCGACGCCATCGCCATGGTGGTCGTGGCGGTATACTGAGTCTCGCGCATAGGCTTTGTTGAACCCCTCGACGATATCGGAGACACCCTCGGGCCCGAAAACCGGCAGCGGAGTTTTGTGGTTGGCGCCAACCCAGCGCAATGTTGCCAATTCACCCAGTCCATCAATATGGTCTGAGTGAAAGTGAGTCAGAAAAACCGCGTCAACAGCGCCAGGGGCAAAGCGCATACGTGCGAGATTTCTTGCACCGTTGGTACCGGCGTCAACCACAAACATTTTTTCGCCTGCAAAGACGGCAACGCAGGCCCCTGAACGTTTGGGGTCAGGGAGAGGGCCACCGGCTCCGCACAGGGCAACATGCAGCCCCGCACCTAAACCCTCGATGGCACTATCAGACATTGCGGTTTCTATCGCCTTTGGCAGAATGCGCATCGCAATATTGCCGCGCTGGAGGTAAGCCACCAGCACTAAAAGTAAAATAGCCGCTATAAAAACATGACTCTTTTTCATGATATCAGTGCCTTCTCAGTATTTTCAGGGTGTTGCTGTATCAGTGCCGCAGCCGTAATAATACTGGCCTAGCGTTGCGCTTAGTGGGAGAAATCTTACATAGTGGCACTTTGTATGTCAATATATTTCAGATAGCTACGGGCGGGTCTGCTGGGATTTTTACACACTTACTGCCTAGAGTCGTGCATGCTGGCATAATAACGCTTGATTTTGCCGTTAACGACTATAAGAGAGAAAACTATGCTATTTAGCGAAGAGCACAATGCCCTGAGACAGACCGTCGCCAGCTTTGTGGATAAGGAAATAAACCCCTACACAGAGGAATGGGAAAAGGACGGAATCTTTCCGGCACACGAGGTGTTCAAAAAGATGGGGGATCTTGGTTTGCTCGGGATCCACAAACCCCTCGCTTATGGCGGAATGGGGTTGGACTACAGCTATGAGGTACTGTTCTCGGAAGAGTTGGGCCGTTGCCGAAGTGGCGGGGTAGCGATGGCGATAGGCGTGCAGACTGATATGGCAACTCCGGCACTGGCGCGCTTTGGCTCTGAAGAACTCTGTAACGAATATCTGGTGCCGGCCATAGCCGGCGATGCCGTATTCTCCATCGCAGTGAGTGAGTCCCATGCTGGCTCAGATGTCGCCGCGATTAAAACCAATGCCAGGAAAGATGGCGACGACTATGTCATTAACGGCAGTAAAATGTGGATCACTAATTCCACCCAGGCGGATTATTTGTGTTTGTTGGCCAATACCAGTGACGACAACAGGCATACCAATAAATCGCTAATCGTTGTCCCCACCAAAAGCAAAGGCGTTTCTTTTTCTGAAAGACTCAACAAACTTGGAATGCGTTCATCGGACACCGCCGAGGTCTATTTCGATAACGTGCGTGTTCCCCAGCGCAATCGTATCGGCGAGGAAGGCATGGGATTTGTATATCAAATGCAGCAATTTCAGGAGGAACGCTTATGGGCCGCCGCTGCCAACCTCAAGACGATGGAAAACTGCATTAACGATACGATCGAGTATACCGGCCAGCGTCAGGCCTTTGGTCAGTCCATTCTGGATAATCAAGTGGTTCATTTTCGATTGGCGGAGCTGCAAACTGAAGTGGAGGCTTTGCGGGCTCTGACCTATGATGCAGTTGAGGGGTACATCAATGGCGAGGACGTGACGTTAAAAGCGTCTATGGCAAAACTCAAAGTAGGTCGTTTGGTAAGAGAGGTTTCCGACTCCTGCCTGCAATACTGGGGTGGTATGGGCTTTATGTGGGACAACCCAGTTTCCCGTGTCTATCGTGATCAGAGGTTAACCTCTATAGGCGGGGGCGCCGATGAGGTCATGTTGAGCATTATCTGCAAACAAATGAATATTTTGCCCGGCAAAAAGAAATAGGCTGTTCAGAGCTAGAACTTTCGCCTGATGAGAGTTTTATCGACTACCATTAAACTTTATGGGTGAAGTTCTATGGTTGACGGCTTTCCATGTGCGAGCCCGTTAGACCAGATTCCCACTTTAATTAATCAGGAAGAGACGGTTATGACAGAACAAGCGGTAAATTATGATGACGTAAAGCGCTATAAGCTTGACCCGGAACGTGAGCAAGAGCTTGTGAACACTGGCGGCGAATGCACCTTTATCTGGGCCAACAAAGCGGGGCATCCTCTGGGTGTAACCACGGCTTATGTGCCCGTGGACGGCAAAATATGGATGACGGCTACCCGAGAGCGCCTGCGTATCAAGGCGATTGGCAGAGATGGGCGATCTGCTATATGCATTACCAGTAAAGGCACGCCGATGGGAGGTGGGAAAACAGTAACCTACAAAGGCCATACTGTGATTCACGATGACCCCAAAACCAAACTGTGGATGTATGGCTTACTTGCTCACGGCATGGCTGCGTCGCAGCGTCACGATGAGGGCAATGCATTTACCTCAGGTATCGACCCCGATATGTTTATTCGTTTTCTGGATACGCCTGAGCGAATCGTGATGGAGTTTACCTCGGAAATGTCTATACCGTTTGACGGTGACAAAATGGCGGAAGGTACCGCGCAGGCTTATGCTGAATTTGCAGCAAAAGACGCCGAAAAATAGGTTTTTTGAGTTGGGATGTTGTTAGAGTGAGGGGCCATTGTTGGCCCCTTTTTTTTGCCGCGCCGATCTTAATTACGGTCGATAATAACCGGTATTTCCTCCAGGCCCCGCAGTAAGATGTTGGGCATATATTCCAGAGCTTCCGGCGCACAATCCATGCGGAAATTGCTGCTGTTCTCAAAGAGTTTTTCCCAGGCGATAATCATTTCCAGTTTTGATAAGTGCTGGCCAATACATACGTGAGTGCCAAAACCGAAGGCGATATGGCGTTTGGCATTGCTGCGCGTGACATCAAACTCCATGGGTGCCTCGAACATGCTCTCGTCGTGATTCGAGGAAAAGTACTTGAGCAGCACCATAGAACCACTGGGAATATCCGTGCCTCCGAGTGTGTAGTCAGACTTGGTCATTCGCCACATATTCGAAGTGGGGGACGCCAATCTCAGTGACTCCTCAACCAGGTTGGGAATTAGGCTGCGGTCGTCACGAACTTTCTGCTGCTGCTCCGGATTGAGGCAGAGCTGGCGCATACCTTCGGCCAGGGTTGCAGTAGTGGTTTCGTTACCCGCCACCAAAAACTGCGTGCAATAGGACAGCTGCTCTTCGATCGTGAGAGGGCGCCCGTCAATGGTGGCGTGGGCGACCAGGTTAAGCAGGTCGTCCCGTGGATTCTCGCGGCGCTCATTTAATGCTGAGGCAAACCACTCATATTCTTCTTTGAGGCCCGCGTGCGCCGCTATTAGCCCTTCTGTATCGGCCACACCTGACAGTACGGTGACGTTGTCGACGGTCCATTTAAATGTTTTGTCCTTCATATCGAGTGGAATACCCAGAACATGCATAATCACCGACAGAGGCAGTGGCCGGGTGAAATTTTCTACGAAGTTGAAACCTTCGCCATCGGGAAATTCTGCAATGAGTTTCTCTGCCAGTTCACTGATCCACGGCCGATGTTTGGCCATCTTGTCAGACACGAAAAAGTCTCTCACTGCGTCGCGGTAAGCTTTGTGTTCCGGTGGATCTACGGTTAGCAGCGTGCCCTTGCCCAGATCGTAGGTTCGCTTCATCGCGGTGACAATATCGTCATCAAGCTTGGAGACGGAGCCCAGTGCAAGTGTAAATTCGTTGGAAAAGACAGCCGGGTTTTTATGCGCCTCGCGGACCAGGTTATAAGTAGACACGATATACACACCGGAGTCGGGATCCTGGAAGACTGGCGACTCCTCGCGCAATGTTTTGTCGAAATGGTAGGGACACTTCAGTGTCTCTGTGTCAAACAGGGGCATGTCTGTTAAGGCGCGATTGTCATTTACTATGGGTGCTGTCACAAGTGGGCTC
The DNA here is from genome assembly GCA_036961345.1 of Halioglobus sp. Classification (GTDB taxonomy): domain Bacteria; phylum Pseudomonadota; class Gammaproteobacteria; order Pseudomonadales; family Halieaceae; genus JBALVT01. The sequence continues at coordinate 4,515 of JBALVT010000061.1, read as the reverse complement.
CAGTGCTATTTTTTACAGAGTATGAAGGGGAAAGCCAAAACAGTCAAACCTGACGGTAATATTCATCTAGTCGATGCCGGTATCAAAAGCGTGACGTAAACAGCGAAAGACCTATTCCTCACACTGGCATATACTTGGGGCCTAGCCGGGAGAAATAATAATGAAATTTGCTCGTCGAAATCTATTAAAGGGGGCAGGGTTGGTGGCGGGGCTGCTGCCTTTCGGTTCGTTCGCCGCGGGTGCTGCGCTACAGGCAAAAGAGACCTCAAGTGCTGATGTTTCCGATCAGGATGAGCCCTTCAAGTTTGTAGATTGGCCCCAATTGCGCAATGAGTTTGACCAGGACTACAGCTGGCTTAACTTCGCAGGGTTTTTGTTGGCTTCAAGGCCGCACTTGGTTGAACGGGATATTGATTATCACCGCAGAGCGCTCAATCGCAATCCCGCCACTTATTTGCGTAAGGGGTATGAGGCCGAATATGAGGCAAGGGCTCTGGCCGGGAAGTATTTTGGGGTTTCCCCGCGCCAGGTATCGCTCACGGCGAATACCACCATGGGACTGGCGATGCTATACAACAATATTTCGATAAAACCGGGGCAGGAAATTTTGTCTACCGAGCACGAACATTACTCCTGTATTACTTCGCTGAAGTATCGCTCAGAGCGAGAAGGCCTCAAGGTGAATACGATCCGTCTTTACGAAAAGCCTGAAGACGCCTCCGCAGAAGAAATGCTGGCTCGATTGCGTCGTAACATCAATGCCAGGACCCGGGTGCTTGCCCTCACCTGGGTGCACTCAGGCAGCAGCGTGAAGCTACCGGTTGCACAGGTGGGAAAGATGGTCAGGGAGCTGAATGTAGGGCGAGCTAAAGATGAGCAAATTTTGTATTGCGTTGACGGGGTGCATGGCTTCGGCGTAGAAGACACCAACTTCGAGGAAATGGGCTGCGACTTTTTTGTTGCCGGCACGCATAAATGGATGTTTGGGCCAAGTGGCACGGGTATTATGGTCAGTCGCGAGCTTGAACCGGACACTATCTCGCCGACGATTCCGCCCTTTAATTTTACCGCCGATCCGGCGTTTGGTGCCGTTATGACTCCGGGCGGCTTTCACAGTTTTGAGCACCGCTGGGCCCTGCGCAAAGCGTTTGAGTTTCATTTGGCGATTGGTAAGGACAAAGTGCAGTCGCGTATTCGTTATCTTAATACGTATTTGAAAAACCAGCTCAACGATATGGCGGGGGTCGAATTGGTAACCCCCATGAGTGAAGAGTTATCCGCTGGTTTCACATTCTTTCGGGTATCCAAGGTGTCGGCTGAAGATGTTGAAAAAAGTATGAACGAACATAGAATAGTCGTAAGCGCAGCAGATCGCGATGCCGGTCCGGTTGTCCGAATGGCGCCGGGGCTGACCAATACAACTGGCGAAATAGATTCGGCTATCAAGGTATTGCGGAAAATTGCCGGCTAAGGCCTCTGCTCGATACTGATTTAAGCAGGGCCTTAGTATCTCGTATTGCTATCGCTTTGGCATTTGACGCCGGAATGATCTAAAGCGTAATTCCACCATCGACCACAATACATTCACCGTTGGTATAACTGGCCGCGTCTGAAACCAGGTACAACACGGTGCCGGCCATTTCATCGGGTTCGGCGTGTCGCTTCATGGGGATTGTCGCCATGGCGGCATTATAGATATCCTCGTTGCTGAACAAGGCGCCGGCAAAGGCTGTTTTTGTTAGTCCCGGCAGTAGGGCATTAACCCGAATCCCGTGTTGGCCGCATTCCTTGGCGAAAGCTTTGGTCATGTTAACTACTGCCGCTTTAGTTATGGAATAAATGCCCTGGGCTGGCCCGGGCTGAATGGCGTTGATTGACGCGGTATTGACAATTGCTCCGCCGCCGTTTTCGCGCATCAAGCGGCCGCCTTCAACTGACATAAAAAAGTAACCGCGGATGTTAACGTCTACAGTCTTTTGGTAGGCCGCAAGATCCGTATCAAGGATGTCGCCAAAATAGGGATTGGTCGCTGCGTTATTGATCAGAATGTCCAGCTTGCCATGTTTTTCGCGAATGTGGCGAAAGACGGCGCTGATATCTTCCATGCTACCAACGTGGCAAGCAAAGGCTTCGGCGCTGCCACCGGCTTGCGTTATGGAGTCGGCAACCACCTGACAACCATCGATCTTGCGGCTGGAGACAATAACGTGTGCGCCTTGCTCTGCCAGCAATTTGGCGATGGACTCACCAATGCCCCGGCTGGCGCCGGTTATCAGTGCAACTTTTCCAGTAAGATCAAACAAATTGGTACTCATTCAAGACATCCCCGCTAAACGTTTATTAATAATTGAATCGGCTTCGGCCATGATAGTGTCTATCAATTCTTTGACTGTTGGGACATCGTCGATAAGGCCTGCGACCATACCGCAAGACCAGGCCCCCGCATCCATATCACCTGACTGCATGACTTTGGGGTAGACGCCGGCGACTTCGTCAATGATGTCTTCGAATTTCAGGTCTGCACCCAGAGCAATTTCTTTCTCCAGCAGCCGTTCTACGGCCGGATTAGTCAGTACGCGCTCAGTATTTCGAAGAGGGCGCATAACCAAGCGGGTATCGAGCTCGCTCGCTGCGACAATAGCCTGCTTTACATTGTCGTGTACGGGCGCTTCCTGCGTGGCAATGAACCGGGTTCCCATATTCATGCCTTCAGCACCCATGGCGAGTGCTGCAACCAGACTGCGCGCGTCTGCCATGCCGCCCGACGCCACAAAGGGAATTTCCAGCTCGTCTGCCGCTCTGGGCAGCAGAATAAAGTTTGGGATGTCGTCTTCACCCGGGTGGCCGCCGCACTCAAAGCCGTCTACGGAAACGGCGTCGCAGCCAATAGACTGCGCTTTCAGCGCATGACGTACCGCGGTGCATTTGTGGATCACCTTGATGCCTGCCTCTTTCAGCATGGGCATGTATTTAGCGGGATTGTTGCCGGCTGTTTCTACTACTGTAACGCCACCATCAATAATCGTTTGGAAAAGAGCGGGGTAATCCGGCGGCGTCAATGTGGGCAGAAACGTAATGTTCACACCAAATGGCTTGTCTGTCATGGCGCGGCACCGGGCGATTTCATTGGCCAGTTTTTCAGGTGTGCCTTGCGTCAGCCCGGTGATAATACCAAGGCCTCCTGCATTCGATACGGCGGCGGCCAGCTCGGCCAAACCGACGAAGTGCATGCCCCCCTGGATAATGGGGTGTTCTATGCCTAGCATTTCAGTGATTCTTGTTTTCATTGTTTGTTCCTGTTGGGCTCCAAAGGAGTGGGGGATGTTAGTGTGTTATCACACTTATCGAAAGCTCTTTCAATTTAACTGGGGGTTTTTGCAGGAGGTTGGTTATATCAAAGGGCGCGCCGCACGTCCCTTGTTCGCCGGACTTGATTACGCTGATCCAATAGCGGACACTTTCGTTTCTAAAAATATACCAAGGGATAGCGCTATGCGCAAAACGCTTGTTTTCGGCCTGACACTACTTAGCTGCGCAACCTATGCACAGGACAGACAGCTGTTGTGGGGAGATACGCATCTGCATACCACCTTGTCTTCAGATGCTTATACGAATAACAACCTCATTGCCGGACCAGATACCGCCTACCGTTACGCGCGGGGTATGCCGGTTGAGCATCCCTATCACAAAGCGCGGGTGCAAATAACAACACCTTTGGATTTTTTGGTTGTTTCTGACCATGCAGAATTTCTTGGGCAGATTCGCAATATCCATCGTAACGGTGCTGATAATTCCGATTTAGGTATGATCGATTCGGTAAAGTCCTGGATTGCAGAATATGTACTTACAAAGGCAATCGATACAGGTGAAGGTCGTTCGCTGTTTGTGTCGGTGTTGCCAGATCCTGAGCTCACGCCCCTTGAAGATGCCGAAGCGTCGGGTCTGGAAAACAGCGATCTGGGTTTACTGCCCATGCCAAAACAGGTCGAGATTGATACCTGGAAATTAATTACGGATACCGCCGATACCTACAATGAGCCCGGTGTATTTACGGCATTTATTGGCTGGGAGTGGAGCTCCATACCCGGTGGCGCGAATTTGCACCGAGTGGTTATCAGCGACAGCGACGCCGCAACAGCTCAGCAATACGACCCGTTTGGTCTCGATGACAGCCCTTTCCCTGAAGATCTGTGGGCTTGGCTTGACAAAACCAGTGCTGCTACCGGGGCCGATTTTACTGCTATCCCGCACAATTCCAATATCTCAAAGGGTTATATGTTCTCGGATAAAAGTCTGCGCGGCGAGCCCATGACGACTGAATATGCGACGCTGCGTGCAAAATGGGAGCGATTGGCCGAGATCACCCAAATCAAAGGTGATTCCGAAACACACTCCTCGCTTTCTCCGGCGGATGAATTTGCCGATTTTGAGAATTATCCGTTTTATATCCAGCGCAAGTTTACCGAGTACCAACCCCAGCGCGGAGACTTTGTTCGCTCCGCACTGAAATTGGGG
>JBALVT010000060.1:0-21303 GCA_036961345.1 Halioglobus sp. | reverse complement strand
AGAGGGGTTGCTAGTCACCTGTCCTTGCGTTCGATAGCGTCTCAACTGGGACGCTCACCTTCGACGATTGGTCGTGAAATCAAACGAAATGGTGGCTATGATAGCTATCGAGCCGCGCAAGCTGACCAAGCTGCCTGGGATCGAGCTTGTCGTCCAAAACTCTGTAAACTAGCGGGTAACCGACCATTGAGTCGGACAGTGTCGACAAAGCTCGAGTTAAATTGGTCTCCGGAACAGATTGCGGGTTGGCTTAAAAGAGAATATCCAGGAGAAGAATGCAATCAAGTGTCACACGAGACGATCTATCGAAGTTTATTTGTTCAAGCTCGGGGCGTGCTGAAAAAAGAGCTGCTTCAACACCTTAGAACCAAGCGCGCGATACGTCGATCTAAGCATGCAAGCCTAAAAAAGGATGGGCTTGGACAAATTAAGAACGCAGTGTCAATTCGTGAACGGCCGGCATCAGTGGAGGATCGCGCTATTCCAGGTCATTGGGAAGGAGACCTAATTGCCGGCTCGAAAAATAGTTACATAGCGACACTGGTCGAACGTCATTCACGATATGTCATGCTGGTTAAAGTTAAAAACAAAGACACAGAAAGTGTCGTGTCAGCACTGATAAAACAATCGAAGAAGTTGCCAGGCGAACTTTATAAGTCACTGACTTGGGATAGAGGCAAAGAGCTAGCCGATCACAAGCGCTTTACGATGGAAACAAATGTTGAGGTATATTTTTGTGATCCGAGTAGTCCTTGGCAGCGCGGTTCCAATGAGAATACCAATCGATTGCTTAGACAGTATTTTCCAAAAGGAACTGACTTATCGGTACATTCTCAAATCAAATTAAACACAGTGGCTCGTCAATTAAATGAACGACCACGTAAAACGTTAGACTACGAGACACCGGCAGATAGATTTAACGCATGTGTTGCATCGACCGGTTGAATCCAAGCCTCAAAACCGCCGCTTGGCTAGCTTCAAAAGAGTGGGCTAATATGTCCGAACTAGCAATAAGCAGGGCATGAAATTATGAATCGTGAGCAGCTTCAAGATTGGGTGCATATAGTGGGGATTCTAGCGATAGTAGCCTCTCTGGTATTTGTTGGATTGTAAGTTCGGCAAGCAACGGAGACGAGAGCTTATGAAGGCGCGCTAGGCTCGCAACAAAGCTCTGTAGAATGGCAGATTATTTTAGCTGAACATGGTGATGTCTGGCCACGGGGTTGTGCGGGAGAACAATTGACCCCCGAAGAAGGATATATATTTCGAAAGCTCGCTGTCGCATGGTTCCACCGTGAGCTCTATAACTGGTTGCGCGGGGGGGCGGTCGGCGAAGAAATGGCTATGTACGACGCTGTTAATAGCATTGCGACAAACCTACATGCTTTTAAAGGCCTTAGAGGACGGCTAGAGGATAGAGCCTTCAGTCAGTTAGGGTTTACCGAACCGCGGCAACCTGAATTTGGCAAGCAATTGGTCGAACCGCTTTGGGGTATGGAGTCGCAACCTGCGTGGTTTTAGAAGAGGGGCTAGGTGTCCGCTGTCGGAATATAGCTGCCGTCTTGGCGGTTGGCCTTAAGGGCCGCTTCGCCCTATTCGGACTTGGTCTTGCTGGTCTTGGTTGGTCAAGGCGCAAAAAAGCGTAAACGGAACTCCTGGTGTACAGCCCACTTCGGTGGGCTTTTTTTTGCCTGCGATTTGAGCTGGCTAATGTCGCTTCGTGGCGCAAAGCGGAAATGATTCGGGCCTAAACTGGTCCCTGATAGAGTCCGCTGTGTGGTGTGATTTCAACCGGTTGAATCCAAGGGTGAAAGCAGACATCCATTAAGAATGCGTATTTCCGGATTTGAGCAGATGTCGTGAGAATTCTGCTGAAGAGGGCTTACAGGTGCTGTCGGTAAAGTGCCAATACAAGCAGAGGCTTATAGCGCTCTGGAATTTCAATTAACATGAGATCCAACATCATGTGGTAATCTTTTGGCTCTTTGTCAGCGAGGGTTTATCAATGCATGTCTTTGTAACTGGCGCGACCGGATTTATTGGCTTTCACACTGTCCGCGCCTTACTCGAAGCAGGTCATACCGTGCGCTTGGGGGTTCGCAATGTGGCCAAGATGAAAGTGCTGTATGACACTCAGGGCTTGAATATAGAAGACTTCGCTGTGGGCGAAATAACCGATAAAGAGGCAATCGACGCGGCCCTGGATGGGTGTGATGCCGTGGTACATACGGCGGCTATGGTCAGTCTGGATCCCCAAAAGGCCGATCAGATGCATTATACCAACGTAACCGGTACACGCCTGGTGATTGGCGGCGCGGTTGCAAAGGGCATTCGATCGATAGTGCATGTTTCCAGTACCGCCGCGGTATTTGACCCCGGTGCTCCCGTGGTGAATGAAAGTTTACCGATTGCCTTGCAAACATCTGCCTACGGCAAATCCAAGGCCGACAGCGAACGGTATGTACGTGACTTGATCGATGACGGCGCCTCTATCTCCATTACTTATCCCAGCGGTGTTCTGGGCCCCCAAGATCCGGCAATGAGTGAGGGCAATCAGGGCCTGGCGATATTTTTTAATCAAACATTTGTTCTGACGAGCTCGGGCATGCAAGTGATTGATGTGCGCGATCTGGCGGACGTGCACGTTGCGCTGCTGGAACAGAAAAAAACCGGTTCCTATTTGGTTGCCGGGCATTTTCGCAGTTGGGACGAACTGGGACAAATACTGGAACAAATTACCGATAGGAAACTGCGCAAGTTACCTATCCCGGGTTGGCTGCTGCGTGCTCTTGCGGGCGCTGTGGAGGCACTGGCGAAGGTGGTGCGCCTTGACACGCCCCTCACACCAGAGGCGGCAATGTATGGTACACAGTGGGTATATGTTGACGATCGCAAAGTGCGTAGTGCACTTGACGTTACTTATCGTCCGATCGAGGAAACACTGGCCGACACGATTCGCTGGCTGGCTGATAGCGGCCACATAGAAAAGTACTGGGCGCAAAAGCTCAGCATCCGATAAAACTTACAGGCCCAGGTATTGCCGACTGATTTCGAATAGCTGGGGTTGCTGTACAAATGGGGGCACCAACCCCAAACTTTCCCTATTGCCAAATAGCGGCACGTTGGCTCCGGTATGTTCTTCCATCTGAAAGGTGGTGGTGGCGTAGTTCACGGCTAGATGACTGCCCTCCGGTGTGATTAGTCTGGCAATCTTTCCCGGGGTATAAATTGGAATGGGGTATTCTGAGAACAGGCTTTCATACGGGATCAGTTGCGCCGCCTGGGCATGATCAGCGGTGACCATAATCAGTGTACGTGGGTGTTGCGCGGCAAACGCCAGCGCGCTTCGTAGCGCTTCGTTCAGTTGTTCCACCTCACCGATGGAACCACAGGGATTGCGCTCGTGAGATTGTTTGTCGATAGAGGCAGACTCAACCATCAGGAAAAACCCACGATCATTGTTGTGTGCCAGATGCGCCAGTGCTGTGTCGGTCATGGCTTTGAGCGTAGGGACTGATGCGAACTCTGGATTGGGTTCGCAGCGCATTGGGGCCGGCTGCGTTACATCGCCCAGGTACTCGTGTACCCGGTTCAAAATGCTTGGCTCAGGCGATTCCGCTACTCGACCATCTTCACCGCGCAGCTTTACCGGCATGTCGTCGGGTGAAAACAAACCCAAGAGTCGGTTATCAGGGGGCACATTAGACATCTGGGCAGTATTTGCCACGGTGCTGAAGCCGTTGTTTTGTGCCATTTCAAGGAGCGAGGTGGAGCCGTCTTCAGCCTTCAGGGCGAAATGCTTGCCGCCTCCCCCTAGCAATATATCTAATGAGGATTCAGCCAGTTGTTCGGCTATCGAGCCTTTTCCACCATTGGATTTAAGGTCGACCTTGCATTCGCCAAGGTGAATGCCGCTGTAGGTTATATCCAGAATAAGTTCAGGGTTTTCGCACAAACGGTAGCTGATGTGAGCTGCAAATGCGGAAGGCGTTGCATCGGTTACGCTGGCGGTGGTAACAATACCGGTTTTAAATCCCGCGGCACTGGCCAGCTCCACGATAGTAGGGATGTCGAGGTCGCTGCCGGCGGTTGTGGAAATTCTGCCGCGGCTTGTCACTTTCCCGGTGGCAATCGATGTTGCGGTGTTGGCGGAGTCCGCGACATAAACTGGTTTGCCGTTTTCTTTGTCCTGTATGGTCAGTATCTGAGAGGTGGAGCGTAGCGGCAATTTATCCAGTTCCAGGCGGCCGGTAGCCCCGGCCAGATAATTTCGCGCAATGGTAATTTGCTGATCGTCCATGCCGTCGCCGATTATCAGGATAACGTGCCGCGGTTCGCTGCCGTTGATGGCATCCTGGGGTGCTTTTGGTGTCTGTGAAACTGCGGGCAGGGCGGCTAGTAGGCTTATTCCACACAAACTGCTTATCATTCGGCGCGACATGGACCAAGGTTCCTTCGAGATGGATGTGTATAGATACCAGAAATGCGGCATCCAGACTACGTTTGATTGCGTAGCTATGGCCAGGGACAGGCTGACTCGGGCGCGTTGTTGGGCTCAAAGGGGTGCGGTTTTTGTGCCGTTGCCAATATTCTTGCCTAAAAACCGAAATTTATCCTTCAGCCACTTATAGTTTTACTCCCGTTGTGGCAGCATTTGCCCCCAGTTTTCCGCCAACCGGCCAGCCGGCTTTGCGGGAGAGTCATATCAGCCCCATAACCCGTAAAAATACAATAATAGGGTCTACAAACAGGTGAGGTAACACCAATGAAGATGATCACAGCAATTATCAAGCCTTTCAAGCTTGATGATGTGCGCGATGCATTACAACAAATAGGCATTCACGGCATGACGGTGGAAGAAGTGAAGGGATACGGCCGACAAAAGGGGCACACGGAACTGTATCGCGGGGCAGAATATATAGTCGAATTCCAGCCAAAGATAAAAGTGCAGATAGCTGTCAGTAGTGCCCAGGTGGAGTCTGCTATTGATGAGATTTCCAAGGTCACGAATACTGGAAAAATTGGCGACGGGAAAATATTTGTCCATGCGCTTGAGCAGAGTATCAGGATTCGAACGGGTGAAACCGGCGAAGAAGCACTTTAAATCGGGGTGAGAAATGAAAATATTTAAATTTGTAGCCGTTTTTCTGGCGTCTATACTGGCGAGCACTGTTGCCACTGCAGATGAGCTAAATGGTGCTGATACTGCCTGGATGTTAACGTCAACGGCGTTGGTTTTGTTTATGACGATTCCGGGTTTGTCCCTGTTTTATGCGGGTCTGGTTCGTTCCAAGAACGTATTGTCGGTTCTAATGCAGTGTTTTGCCTTAACCTGTCTCATGTCTTTGGTGTGGTTTGTGATGGGCTATACCATCGCATTTGGTAGTGACGGGGTAGAGCAGGGCAAGTGGATCGGCGATTTTGGCAATGTATTTTTTGCCTCGATGACCATGGATACTATGAATGGTGGTATTCCAGCCACGTTGTTTGCCATTTTTCAGATGACCTTCGCCATCATCACACCGGCACTTATTGTGGGTGGTTTTGCCGAGCGTATGAAATTTTCCGCCATGCTTATCTTCAGTACAATCTGGTTGCTGGTTGTTTATTCTCCGGTTTGTCACTGGGTGTGGGGCGGTGGCTGGCTGGGAGAGATGGGTCTGCAGGATTTCGCTGGTGGTACTGTGGTTCATATTACCGCCGCTGTAGCAGCACTTGTCGCTGCGCTCGTCATGGGGCCTCGCAAGGGTTTTGGACAAGTGGCGATGCCTCCACACAATCTGACCATGACCGTTACCGGTGCAGGTATGTTATGGGTTGGATGGTTTGGTTTTAATGCTGGATCGGCTGTAGCGGCAGACAATAGTGCGGCGATGGCTATGTTGGTAACACATCTTTCTGCAGCGTCCGGAGCGCTGGCCTGGATGGCGATGGAATGGATGCGTCATGGCAAACCATCGGTATTGGGTATGGTCACTGGTATGGTGGCCGGACTGGGCACCATCACGCCTGCCTCGGGATCTGTCGGCCCGGCAGCGGCGATGGTTATCGGTCTCAGCGCTGGCGTTATCTGTTACTACGCTACCAATTACCTGAAGCAGGTTCTCAAAGTTGACGACAGTCTGGACGTATTTCCAGTGCATGGTGTCGGCGGTATTCTCGGTACTCTGTTGGCCGGTGTTTTTTGTTCTACGCAGCTGGGTATCTTTAGCGGCAATGGTTTCTCAGACGGTATCACCAGTATCGCTGGTCAGCTTACCGTTCAGGCCACAGGCGTGATTTCAACCATTGTCTACACCGCAGTCGCTACCTTGGTCATTCTCAAGCTTGTCGATATGTTGGTAGGTCTGCGCGTTGACGATGAGCAGGAAACGCAAGGTCTTGACCTGGTGTTACACGATGAACGCGGTTACGACTTGTAAACCTTCCAGATTGTCTTAAAAGGCTGCCCTCGGGTGGCCTTTTTTTATGGCAGGGCTTAATCTTGAATGGCCCCGCCACCGGAGAAATTATTATGAACTGGAGTCATCACTATGCAGCGATAAACGGCATTCAGGTGCATTACGTGGAGTTAGGGCAAGGTATGCCGGTGGTTCTATGTCACGGATTTCCACATATCTGGTTCAGTTGGCATCGCCAGATTACCGACCTCGCCGAAGCCGGTTACAGGGTTATTGCGCCGGATATGCGCGGTATGGGTCGCACCGAGGCTCCGCCCAACCCTGAGAGTTACGATATCGATGCCATCACCGGAGATCTGCTTGGATTACTGGACCATCTGGAAATAGATCGCGCGGTTTTTGCCGGGCTGGATTTTGGTGCCTTCGCCATTTACGACCTGGCCCTGCGCCATCCCGAGCGCGTCATTGCGTTGATAGGCCTTGAAAACCCGGCTGCTCCCCACAACCCGGATGAATCTCCGCTGAGCGAGTATCGGAGGATGGGAGAGCAACACTTTTTGCATATAGAGTATTTTCGAGTGCCACCGCGAGCTGACATTGATCTTTCGGCACAACCACGACGATTTTTACACAAGGTCTTTCATACTCTCAGTGGCGCGGGAAATTATTTTAGCGTTTTCAAATACCCACCAGATGCTACGTATATAGAGGCGATGGACGAACCACCGCCGTTACCCTGGCCGTGGTTATCCGAGTTGGAGATGGAGTTCTTTGTAAACGAATACAGTGCCTCGGGATTTACCGGCGGGCTGAACTGGTACCGATCTTTTGATCTTAAATGGAAGCAGCGGAAACCCTTTGAAGGCGTGACGAGTGATGTTCCCGCTTACTTTCTTGGATCTGAGCACGACGTTGATCTCGAAGGTTTTCACGGTGATGACCCGATCGGCCAAATGCGCGCCATATTTCCGAATTTGAGAGATGTGCAAATGATTCCCGGCGCTGGCCATATGGTTCAGCTGGAGGCCGCGGATGATGTTAATCGTATACTCAGAGAATTTCTGGCGGATATCGAACGGCGGGACGTTAGCTGACACCCAGTTTCATACCAATTTTTTTGAGCTGATTTTGTTCTGATTTCAGTTCGCTGGCGGTAAGGGGATGCGCGTCTAACCAGTTGTTGGGAAATTCAAGCGAGAGACTGTCCTGGCTGGCTTGTAGGGTGAAATCGGGTAGTTGTTCGAGTTTCTCCACATATTTAAAGAGGGCCGCCAGGCGGATGATGCTTATGAGCTGAATAACGCGGGCTCGATCAACCTCGGGAGTTTCTGTCAGCAAGTTTTCGGTGATCTTGCCTCTGTGTGCACTGGCCAGTAGTGCGAGCTGTTCTTGTTCCTCCTGGGAAAAACCAGGTAAATCAGAGTTTCTTAACAGATAGGCAGAATGGCGATTGAAGTGTTTGTGGGCAATGGCCATGCCAATTTCATGGCTTAGCGCCACCCAGCGTAACAAGTCCCAGTCGCTGTTTCCCAGGTTCCAGGTTTTGCGTGTTGCGGTGAAAAACACACGGGCCCTTCGTTCAACCGCTGCAGATATGTCACCGTCCACGCCATAACGCGCCATCAGAGCGCTTATAGTGCGCTCTCGCACATCTTCATGGGTAAGTCTGCCAAGTAGGTCGTAGAGAACGCCCTCACGAACAGCGCCCTTGGAGGTGCGCATATGGTCAATATTCAGCCCTTCGAACAGGGCCATAGCAATGGCTACTCCGGGAACAATAACGTTGCGCCGCGCTTCAGCCAGACCTGCCAATTGTATATCCTGGGTGCAGGCGAAGCCCAACAGGGTGTCTTTGAGCTTGATTAGCCCGTTGTGAGAAATCCCCCCTTCACTCCAGCCGTGTTGAATCAACAGTTCTTCGACCGCTTGTAAGGTACCTGACGAACCCACACATTCTTCCCAGTTATCTTTATGGAAGTTGCGACGAATACTCGACAATTCAAGCAGCGCCTTGTCGTGTGCGCTCTGGAATCCTGATGCGGAAATGGCGCCGTCTGGAAAAAACAGGTTGGCGAAGGACACACAGCCCATCTTCAGGCTTTCCAGGCGCTGGGGTTCGAATCTTTCGCCAATTATGACCTCGGTACTGCCGCCACCGATATCAATTACCAGACGCGACTGTGCGTCATCGGCCAGAGAATGGGCAACGCCAAGATAGACCAGTCGAGCTTCTTCGCGCCCATAGATAACATCGATGGGAACCCCCAGTATTTTACTGGCTGGCGCTGTGAACTGGCGGCGGTTTCTGGCGATGCGAAGAGCATGTGTGCCCACGGCCCTCAGGCGCTGTATGTCGAGGCTCTCCAGCATTTGGGAAAAACGTGACAGGCAGTCCAGGCCGCGCCTGATCGCATCGTCTGCCATTTTGCCATCGACAAGACCTGCGCCAAGTTGAACTTTTTCAGCCAGGGTTTCCACGGTGCGCAGTTCCCCGTGTTCTATTCTGGATATAATTAAATGAAATGAGTTGCTGCCCAGATCCAGTGCCGCCAGCAGGCTCCCCTCGGGAATGGGGTCAAGCGATTCAGTCATGGTTGATACCAAATCGGTGAGGTCCAGGCTCGTTCCTGGATGGTGCGAGGTAACTCGGGATCGGAACAGCTCGCCGGTCGCTCGTGTGCGGGTAGCGAAATACAGTCATGCTGGCTCCACCTGCAGCTGGGGTTTTCCAAGGTCCGAGCATAATAAACCGCGCTCGATTTCGGATCAAAATCCGGATCGCGCCAGGTGGTGCAAAGCTGGGAAAATCCCGTGCCTGAAACAGCGCAAGTGTCGGTGTCTACCGAGGCGCCATTATCGGGATTGCCAGCAACATCGTAGACTGCCTGGTGAGTTTGCCCCTCTTCATCCAGCCAACCTTTCACAATCTGTATTCGTTGCAGCGGCATGCTGCCATCTCGCGAGTCCGCAGTGGCGCTGGCTAGAAATACCGGGCCGCGGTTAACGTCGTGCGCGGCACTCAGATCGCCTCCCATGGGTACGCCATCCCGATATGCTGTTGCGAGCCATTGCTGCCTCTGACACAGGTCCGGGGCCAGATCCCAACCAGCAAAAAAGCGCGGTGTGATCCGCGGCCCACTGGTACCGAAAGTTTCTTTGCGTTGCATAGCCTCAAATAGCGCCCCTCGAGTGTTTTCTTGTGCGTACACACCGGCAATGCCGCCAGGGTTGTAGCGCACGGGCGAACCGGTCGCTATTCCACCGGGCACTTCCACTTTGCCCTTTAAACGGTGCAGAATATCGCGGTCACTGCCATGTGAACCCAGGCTGCCTTTTTCCAGACCTGCGGCGGGTGTGCCGTTGTGTGTATCTGTAGCGGCTATGATGCCGAATTTGAAGGGGTTGGTGCCGAGTTTTTCATATTCAGACAGGCCGGCTGTCAAGGCGTAGCGGACGTAGCTATACCGGGAGATACAACCTTTAAGCATCATGCCACCACTGCCGAACTCATCGCCGCAATCGGGGATGGTTTCGGATGCTGGGCGCAGCTTTTCGAAATCACAAAATTCGTCGGCAGCGCCGTTTACGCTGGCTATGCCATTGCGACACTCGGAATCACCTTTGACCTGGATGACTTCGGCCAAGGGCTCGAGTCTGGCGCGCAGGCGTGCCATTTTCTGCTGCTGCGCGTGGCTCAATTGTGTGGCGCTGTAGGGGTACCACATGCGGCCACTGCTCCAGTTGCTATTGTGAGGTATGGCCAGTGCATCACATTGCGGATCTGCATTGATGCAGATTTCATCCAGCCATTGCCACAGGCCCTCAGGCGTTGGTGACTCTTTGGCACTGAGAATGTCTTGCGGGACATGATCCGATTTAAAAATTACATTGCGGTGCAGATTGCTGGCTTCTATGGCCAGGGTGTACTCATAGGCGTGAAAAGCTGTAAACGCACAGGTATCGCTGTGGTCATGCGCAGCTTCAGTGCTGCGCTGGTTTTCCCGCCAGGCCAGGCCGGCCTCTTCGATACAGCGCGAGCCGTCTTTGCCACACACTCTTGCGGATCGATCGAGGCCAAATATCGCCAGAGTGGCCAATCTCACCATCGGCTGCAGTAAGTCGTCCACCGGCAGACGCAGGTCGCCGCGAAAGAGGCGACAGACAAGCTTGCCATAGGCCTCACTGCCGGGGGTGTAACAAAGACGATTTTCACCCAGGCCCTGTGCGTGATCTGTAACCGCCATAAAGTCCAGCGCAGAACTAATCTGAACGCTGGGTGCGTGGTAGTCGGGTTGATCACCGCGCAGGCGCAGTGTTACCGGTTTTCCCCGGGCAAATGCGTAGGCGTCATCGACGGTCGTTGTCACACCAAAGGCCGTGGCGTCGTAAGAGGCGGCAGTATGAATGTGCAGCGCGCCAAACCAGGCTTTTTTGTTGGGGTGTTGTTCTTTGCATGGGGTCACGGGGTGCGCTTTCCCCAACAACGGGGCAGTCGTGGTTTGCCAAATACTCTGGGCAGCAGTATCGGCAGTTGTGGTTTTTGCGAACTCGATACGCAGCCACAACGCACTTGCTACGATCATTATGATCGCAACGAACAGCGCATAGATAAATATCCTGAACAGTTTTTTAGACATTGTACTTACGGCGTTGTTTTTATAGGGTTTACTTTGTCAGATAATCCAGCTTTTTTCCAGTAAACCGTGAAACAAACAGCCGTGGCCGGCTGCGACTAATTTAGCCCATATAAAACGCGTTCAATTTGTTGCCGTCGAGGTCGCGAAAGTATCCAGCGTAAAAACCTTCACCGCGTTGCCCCGGGGCACCTTCGTCGGAGGCGCCCAGTTCAATGGCCTTGGTGTAGAAAGTATCCACCGCTTCTTTAGAGGGCATTAACATCGCCACCATGACTCCGTTGCCGACCGTGGCGTCACTGCCGTCAAAAGGACGGGTGACGGCAACCCCGGGGTGCTCCAGAGATAGCCCCCAGGTAACAAATCCATCCAGGTCAAAAATCCGTTTGTGGCCTATGCTGGCCATCAGTTCATCATAAAATTTGCATGCGAGTTCAAGGTCGTTGGTGCCTAAAGAGACGTAGCCAAGCATAGTTCTTCTCCCGGTGTGTTTCGATTAATTAGATTTGCGATTCGATGGGCAGGATACGCATTATCTGGGTCGCAAATCGTTCCCAAAAGCTGGTATGTGGTTCCTTTGTGTATGTAACGGCCTGGCCGTTCTCGTAGCCGTCCCAGCGCACGCCACCTTTTTCATCAAGACTTACTCGAAACGTAAAGTTTGGCACTTTCTCCAGAAAGCCGCTCGCGATTTCTGAGCCAATCTCAGTTGAGTCAATGACTGATCCAATTTCAGTGTTTTCGGTAACGGATCTCGGGTCCAGATTGAGGGAACCTATGAAGGTATGTTTCCGATCAAAGACAAACATCTTGGCATGCAAGCTTGTGCGGGAAAGGCCGAGTTTTGATTTGCGATCATCGTCCTCGATTTTGAACGACTGGTCGTCTGGGTCGCGTGTTACCAATTTGCTATTGCCCTCGTAGATATGCACGCCACATTGAAGTAATTTTTTTCGGTAGCGCAAATAACCTGCGTGCACCACGGAGACATCGGTTGATGCCAGGGAATTTGTCAAAACGTGTACGCTTACACCTCGCTTTTGCATGTTACAGAGTGTTTTAGTACCGGTTTTTCCGGGTACAAAATAGGGCGAAATGATTATCACCTCACTGTTTGCATTGGTAAAATAAGGGACAATATCTTTACTCATGTGCAGGTCTTTTTCGCTGCGACTGGCGGAAATCTTCTCCGGCTGATCGTAGAATATTTTGACATCGGCCCATTGGAATTGAACATTTTTTTCGTTGATGTGCTGGCTTAGTTTAGAGGTTTTCAGTGCGCGGACGTAAGCTGATTCGGATTGTTCTTCCGCCCAGTTACTTAAATTTTCCCGGGCGTTTGCAATAGTCTCTTGCGAAGGTCGTGGCTCACCCAATGTCTCGGGGCTATAACTCAGAGTGTTGTTCCAGTACAGATCAAACGATGTCGAAACTTTTTTAGCCGCTGTTCCGCCGAGCATTACATCCATATCCGCAAAGGCGACAGTGGGGTCGGCTTCGAAGTACTCGTCGCCAATATTTCTTCCGCCGATAATTGTCACCTCGTTATCAGCGGTAAAAGATTTGTTGTGCATACGACGGGTTACGGAGCCAAAACGGGAAATGTATTGCCCGAGACGGCTGCGATTGCGGGCAAAAGGATTGAACAGGCGAACCTGCATGTTGGGGTGTGCATCGAGTACTGCAATGCCAACATCGGTATCTGCCATATCCATGTCGTCTACCAGCAGGCGGACACGGACGCCCCGATCAGCCGCTTTGAGCAGTGCGTCGAGCAGTAACCTGCCAGATAAATCGCGATGAAAGAGATAGTACTGGACATCCAGACTGCGCTCGGCGGTTGATGCCAGTACAACGCGGGCCACAAAAGCATCGAGCCCGCTATCAAGAAGAAGCACGCCATTTTTGTTTTGGTTGGCCGCGACGGCCTCACTAACGCCCTGGCCCAGCGTTGTGTTGCCCGTATCGACAAGGGCCGTACTCGCTACCTGCCTGTCATTAGGGGGCATGGAAACACAAGCACCCAACCCCAGGGCGATCACTATGGTGAGACTGATGCATCGTAAAACACGGGCGCCTGGGAATCTGACAAATAGGATATTCATATTGTGACCTTGCATTACTGCGTGCAAAATACCACTTGGAACAAAAAATTAGTAGTTTTTGACAGCCTGGAAGTTCTCAAAAGGGAGTACCGGCCATGAGTGTAAAAATGAAGGACTTCGAACCCGATACGGAATCGAGGAAAAATATCCTGGGTCGACGGGATATTTATTACAAGGGACTGGATACGGCCTTGACCAATATGAACCACTGGGTAGAAGAGCATTCCGTGGAGGTAGTGTCAGTTGAAACTGTAGCGCTACCCAATATTCATAGTGAGGCGGAGGAGGGCACCAGTGATACCGAACTGCCAGCTAGCCATTACACCCTGTGGTACCAATTTATCCGTTTGTGGTATCGCTAGGCGGGCCTATATCAGTTAACAGTCACTACACGCTGCGTTCTAGCCGGCATTCGTGTGGTGAGCTCATAACCGATAGTGTCGGCCCATTGCGCGACCTCCGCCAGGGGCAGATCCTTACCCCACAGGACAACTTCGTCACCGACTGACACATTTTTCAAGTGCGTAATGTCGATAGTAATCATATCCATTGAAACTCTACCTGCCAATGCAGCACGCTGACCATTAACCAGCACCGGCGTGCCATTTTTCGCCATACGCGGATATCCATCGCCATAACCGATGGTGACTGTCGCGATGCGCGAGGGGTGATTGGCACTCCAGCTGGCGGCGTAGCCAACATGATCGCCTGATGGAACCTCTCGAATGGATGTTATCGCAGATCGTAAGGTCATCACGCTCTGCAGGGCCTCGGTGTTGGCGTGTGGTGTAAGCCCAAAAGGTGAATTGCCGTAGAGCATGTAGCCTGGGCGTATCCAGTCAAAATGCGTATTTGGCCAAGCCAGTACCGCCGGGGAATTTGCCGTGCTGCGGGGCCCGTTAAGTTGCTCGCAGCTGCTGTTAAAGCATGCCATTTGAAGATCGGTTTGTGGGCTTTGCAAATCATCAGCAGATGCGAAATGTGTGCACAGAACAACATCACCTTGAGTGTTTTGCGTATCGCTCAGGCGCCGGTAGAAACTCTCTGCCTGAGCAGGCTCTATGCCCAGCCTGTGCATACCCGTGTCAATTTTGAGCCAGCAGAATAGTGGTTTCTCAAGTTTTGCTTTTTCCAGCACCTGCATTTGCCATGGGTTTTCTATCATTAGCCACAAATTGTTTGAAGCGGCAATTTGAAGCTCAGATTCTTCAAAGATACCCTGTAGAAGCAGTATGGGTATTGTGATGCCCGCGCCGCGTAACTCCAGCGCTTCTTCCAGACAGGCTACTGCGAGTGCATCTGTGTGAGGCTCCAGTGCATTTGCAATTGTTACCGCACCGTGGCCGTAGGCATTGGCTTTTACAACCGCCATGACCCGGGATTTTGGTGCCAGCGATTTGGCGTGTGCGAGATTGTGGCGCAGGGCGTCTAAATCCAACTGCGCTTGATTTGGTCTGGCCATCAGTAATCGTACTTATGTTTGGAAAACAGGGTTTGAGCGGCCAGCCACACATCGCCTACCTCGCCATTGCCCACCGGCTTGTCGTCGATGGCAATCACCGGTGCAAGCTCCTTGCTTGAACTCGAAATCCAGACTTCATCGGCACTGAAAAGTTCATCCAGAGTGACGGTTCTCTCTTCAACGCGGATGGAGCCATCTTTCTTCAATATGTCCAGCAGCATTAACCGGGTGATCCCCGGAAGTTTCTGAAAATCAAGATCCGGGGTAATGACTATGCCGTCTTTTATCACGTAAACATTGCAGGCTGCCGCTTCAGTGAGTTCGTTGTCGGGGTTGTAGAGTATAGTTTCATTGTTGCCTTGGGCGTGGCCGTGCTGGTAGTGCATCACATTGCCAAGTAACGCGGTGGACTTGATGTTACAGCGCTTCCAGCGCAAGTCTAATGTGGTAGACACGCGGTAAGGTGTTGCCTTGGTCTTGTCGGGTTCAGGGGCAGGCGGGATCTCAAAGGCAAAGGCGTACACCGTGGGTTCGAGACCATCAGGGTAGGCGTGATTGCGCTTGGTATCTGCACCGCGGCTGACATGGAAGTAAAGGCCCAGATTGCCGCCGCCATTTTTTTCGATCAGTTGCGCGCAAATGGTACGCCAAACGTCATGATCGATATGCAATTTCAGCTCAATGGCGTCGAGGCCTTCCTGCATGCGTTCGAGGTGCGGGCCAAAGCCTAACAATCGCCCGTCATAGGAGGGGATTACCTCGTAGATGCCGTCGCCAAATAGAAAACCCCTATCCATTGGGGAAATTTTGGCTTCGCTCATCGGCATGTACTCACCGTTTAAATATACAATACTCATGAATATTTCCAGTATCAAAAATTTTAAAATTCCTGCCAGCGATTATGGTAGTGCTTCTGCAACCAGTTTACGCAAGTTATTGATGACGCTTAAGCCCTCGGCTGCTTCCAGGCCATCCTCGGTTAAAGTATTTTGCCTCGTTACGCCGTCTACACTGCCTCTGACAGACAGGTAGGCGAGTATTTCCTGGGGCGATATTTCCCCCAGCAGATCTTTGCCGGACCACAAAGCCAGGAATGCGATCAGGCCGTAGGCACCCCAATTGGAGACATCGGCCACCAGCAATTCGTCGCATTGCGTTACCGATGCATTGATATCCAAAGTACCGATAGCCTCGTGGATATTACCCATGCCAATTTCATTACCACCATCGCCAATGGCGATGGTGGGGCACTGCGCCTGATCGAGGAACGGATCAAAGTAGGCACAGCGGTTGCTGATGTCTTCGCCGCGCATGTTGTAGTAACGGCCGTCCTGGCCCAGACCGGGTCGTTCGATGGAAATGATTGCTACCGGCGCAATCTGCGCAAGTTTCTCCCGCGCCTCTATTGTAGCGCCATCAAGATTGTTGGCGGTGAGCGCCATTACCTTATAGTCAGTGGCAAGCGCTGTGGAGAGCGGCTGCGCGCAGGCGAGTATTGGGGTAGCGCCCAATGTCTTCAGCGTTTTATAGAGCGCTATAGCGCCAACCGGACCATCTGTTTCAAATGTATCCGCAACGGGAAATCCCGTGCCGATAATGACGTTACCGGAAAGGTTTCTCAGGTAGTGAGCGGCGCGCAGATAATATCCGGGGGTGAGAGCCGCCTGGGCCGTCTGCATGTGGCGCGGATTGCGCGCTACCAGCAAGTCCTCGATCACCCGGCTCAATTGCGTTTCCGTCATTGGCTTTGCTCCTTTGGCTGCGAACGCTGATACCGACTATGGTGCAGGTGTAAGGCATTGTGCGCAGCGTGCACACTGATGGGTGCAAAATAGACAGTTGCGCCAGGAGTGAGTTGCGCCAGGCTCGCCACATCGAGAGAAAGCGCCGAGCCAATTTTTGGATATCCACCAATGGTCTGACGATCATTTAACAGCACTATGGGTTGGCCATCCGCAGGGATCTGTATGGCACCTTGGCAAATTCCCTCCGATAGAATGCCTTCGACTTCACACTCTATGGCAGGGCCTTCAAGTCGATACCCCATGCGATCGCAACGGTCAGAGACCGTGTATTGGCTCCCAAAAAAGCGGCGTTGTTGCAAGCGATTGAATTGATGATCCTGATAGCCCGGTATCACTCTTACCGTGATGCCGTTGTGGTATTTGGGCTGGATAGCCTTTGGCAAGTGCAGTGCGCTCCGATTGATGACGGGCGCGCAGGGCAGGGTATCGCCTGAGTGTATCTTGTCGCCGTGTAAACCGCCCAGCTTCTCGCGCATTACGGTTGCACTGCTACCAAAACTTGGGGTGATGTTAAAACCATCGGCGACTCCGAAGTAGCTGCGGCATCCGCTCTGGGCGTATGCCAGTTCTATCTCGTCCCCCGCCTGAACTCGGTGAACGCACCAGAGGGCCTGTTCGCGATGGTTTATTCGCAGCGGCATATCGGCACCGGTGACACATATAAACGTGTCGACGTTTGCCTGTAGATGCAGGCCGCCGAAACTGACCTCCAAGGCGCTGCTATTGGCTGTATTTTGCAGCAGGCGGTTACACCAATTAAATGCTTCGGGGTCGAGTGGCCCACCTGTTGTCAGCCCGATTTTGTGCTGGCCGAATCTGCCCGCATCCTGAATGAGACTAAGAATACCCGGTTGGGTCACGGTAAAACTCATGAGAGTTCTCCGCCGAGATCATAAAAATGCTCGCGACTGATCGCTTCAAACTTTACCCGATCGCCGACACGCACGGGCATGGTGGGAGTGGCTTCCGGGTTGAACATTCGCGTTGGGCAGCGGCCAATAAGATTCCAGCCACCGGGTGATGCGGCCGGATATACGGCTGTTTGTCGATCGGCAATGGCGACCGCTCCGCGCGGAACCTTTTGCCGGGGAGTGGCCAGGCGCGGCGCAGCAATGCGCTCGTCCACCTCTCCCAGGTAGGCAAAACCCGGTGCAAAACCAATGGCATATACCCGGTAATCGCCGTCGGTATGGAGATCGATAACCTGCTGGGTTGAAAGGTTGGCATTTTTTGCCAGTGCCTCCAGGTCATCACCGGATTCGGCCGAATAATAAACTGGTAATACAACTGTGCGCCCCTCCTCGATAGCAGTGGCCGTTTGCGTCTCCAGAGCGGCGTGAATCTGTTGGCTCACTTTCATGTGATCGGTGCGAAAAGGGTCATAAATAATGAGAAGCGATGCGTAGGACGGCACCAGGTCTATAAGATCCTCGCCCAATAAACGTGCTATAACGCTGGCTGCATTTTGCACACGCGCTGAAACTTCCGGGCTTGTGTTGTTGCCCAAATACAGAATTAGCGAATTTTCCCCGGCGGAATGAAGCTTCACTGGCGTTATTTTCCATCTACCAGGGCACGAATCGCCTGAATCGCCTTAACGCCTTCAATATTGTCGCCATGCACGCACAGAGTCTCAGCGTTTAATTGCAGGATATTGCCGCTGAGGGACGTTACAGTCCCATCGGTTGTTAGCTGCGACACTTGTGCCAGCATCGCCTCGCGGTTGTGCACCGCACCGGCTTTGCTGCGAGCGAGTAATTTGCCGTCATCGTCATAACAGCGGTCCGCAAAGGCCTCGAATGTTACTGCAAGGCCCAACGCAGCAGCCTCTGCACGATGTGTTTCGAAATCCCCTGTGGCCTGTAACATCAGGATCAAGGGTCGATGATAGTTCGCTATTGCTTCCATAATGGCTTGCCGCACGGCGGACTTTGCCATCATATCGTTATACAGTGCCCCGTGGGGTTTGACATAGGCAAGTTTAGAGCCTGTGCTGGCGGCCATACCGTCGAGCGCCGAGACCTGATATAAAACAGTGGCGATTATTTCCTGCGCGGAAAGATTCATGGAGCGGCGGCCAAAGCCCACAAGGTCCGGGTAGGCCGGGTGTGCGCCCACGCTGACACCGTGTGTGGCAGCGAGCTGCAAAGTTTTGTGGATGGTTAGCGGATCACCACCGTGGAATCCGCAGGCGATATTCGCCTGGTCGATATGCGGCATGACCTGTTCGTCCATCCCCATGGACCAACTACCGTAACTTTCACCCAGATCGCAATTTAGTAGCATTGGCTCCTCCGTTACATGATTGCCAATTGGCTATTGCGCAAATCGGTTACCAACATGCAGCCAGGACTGTGTGTTATAGCAAATGGGAGTTTAGCCGTTTCCAGTGCAACTTGAGGCGTAACACCGCAGGCCCAAAACACGGGCAATTCGCCTTCATTAATAGTGACAGCATCGCCATAGTCCGGCTGGCTGATATCGGTTATGCCGATTAATGCCGGATTACCCAGATGAATCGGGGCTCCATGCACCGCCGGAAAACGAGTACAGATCTGCACGGCCCTTATAGCATCACTGGCGGCAAAAGGACGCATACTTACCACCATTTTTCCCGAAAACGGGCCCGCTGCAGTGCAGTCTATATTGGTGCGATACATGGGAACGTTAAGTGCCTGTGTGACATTGCGCACTTCCAGGCCGTCTGCCAGCAACGCCTCTTCAAAGGAGAATGAGCAACCCAGGGCAAACGTGACCAAATCATCCCGCCACAACGGCGCAATATCATTACACTCTTTAACCAGTTCGCCGTTTTCGAAAATACGATAGCTTGGCACGTCGGATCTAATGTCGATGTTCCCCAGCTTTGGTAGTGAATGATCGCCCGGCGCATTGGCGGCGGCAATCAGCGGGCAAGGCTTTGGATTTAGCTGACAGAATCTGAGAAAATCATTGGCTTGTTCGGCTGGCAAAATTACAATGTTGCACTGCACGTGTCCCGGAGCACACCCGGAGGTATTCCCGGTATGTTCTCCGCGGCGAATGTTGTCGCGCAGAGCCTGTGGTGAGTGTGTTACAGCCATTTGTGCCTCGCTTGGCAGCGTAAATAAACCCGAATGATATCGATATTGCCCAAGATGCAACAATAACCCCTTGGCGGTACTCTTAACAACAGGCCCTTTCCGGTGGAAATGGTTTGGCTATGCTCCCGGAGCTCTGTAAATGTACGAAACCCTTGATAGGCTCATAGACGTCATCTCGCCCATGGCAGAGAGCGAACTGAATTTTAACGCCAAAAACATGCACCCGGAGGCGATGCGGGTGTATGGCGGCCAGGTGCTGGCACAGTGCGTCAGTGCCGCGGCGTCGACCGTAGCGGCGGGCAGGTTAGTGCATTCGCAGCACGCCTATTTTCTGCGCCCTGGCAATCCTGCCGTGCCAATCACCCTGGAAGTTGAGAAGGTCCGCGATGGCCTGAGCTTTAGTTCTCGAAGAGTTGTAGTCAGTCAGCGCAATAAGACCATCCTGGTGAGCACACTGTCGTTTCAGGACCCTTCGCAAGGAGACGAGTATCAGCCTGACATGCCCGATGTTCCTCCACCTGAAGAACTACTTAGTGAGCGAGAACTGGGTTTGAAGGCCGCCAATTTGAACGAGGAGTTTATGATTACCACTGGCCCCGATCTGGATGTTCGGGTCGTTGAACCCATCGATTGGGAAAATCTGGTTCCGAGGTCGCCCAAATTGCAGGTTTGGATGAAAACAGCAGGCCCTGTGGTCGATGCGCCGGGCAGGCATCAGGCGCTGCTCGCCTATATGTCAGACGCCTTCTTGATTGATGTCTGCCTGATTATTCACGGTAGGCACTATATTAATCCGAATTTTCAGGTGGCTAGCCTGGACCATGCTCTGTGGTTTCATCAGGACTTTCGAGCCGATGAGTGGTTGTTGCATGTTGTTGAAGCCAGTGCGGTAGGTGGGGGCAGAGGTCTGGCACACGGCAGTTTTTACACGCGGGAGGGCCAGTTGGTTGCCAACACGGTGCAACAGGGCCTTATGCGTAAACATTGATCTGAAACTCTGTTACTTCTGCTCGTCAGCTTCTATAGTGCTCACTGGGCCACCGAAATTAGCCAAGAGGAATAAACCATGCCACATCCTAGTATCACCGCTGAAACCTATCCCCATAAACCGGCACTCATCATGGGCAATTCAGGCGAAATGGTCACCTACAAGCAATTGGATGAACGCTCCAATCAGGGGGCGCAGCTGTTTCGTTCCCTGGGTCTTGTGGCCGGTGACCACATCTGCCTGATGATGGAAAATACCAGGCAGTTTCTGGAAATCTGCTGGGCGGCCCAGCGCAGCGGAATTATTTTTACGCCCATAAGCACGCACTTAATGCGCGATGAAACCGCCTATATTCTTCAAAACTGCGGGGCCAAATTATTTATTGGTTCACTGAAGTTGGCGAACATTGCCGAGCAAATTCTGGATGGCGCCAGTGCTGTAAAACATTTTTACATGGTCGGTGGCATTCACGACGGATTTGAATCCTGGGAAGAAAGCATCGATTTACAAGCTGTCACACCGATAGCAGACCAAAGCTATGGCATGCCTATGCTCTACTCTTCGGGCACTACAGGGCAGCCCAAGGGGATTTTTGTTGCCGCACCGGATGAAGATGTATTTGCGCCGCATTTTTTGGCCAATAATCTGGGGGCCGCCTTTGGTTTTGGCGAAGAGACCGTTTATCTGTCTCCGGCACCCCTGTATCACGCTGCACCGCTGCACTACAACATGATGGCGTTATACCAGGGCGGCACTTGCATTATTATGGAGAATTTTGATCCAGAACGTGCCCTGCAGTTAATTGAAGAGCATCGTGTTACCCAC
>JBALVT010000005.1:0-53671 GCA_036961345.1 Halioglobus sp. | reverse complement strand
CGACATGGGCGAGCGTAACTGCCTCGGCGATAAACAAGACACAAGTTTTACTTTCATGTGACAAAGATTCAGCCATGTAAAATCAGCTGTCAGTCTGAACCAGCAATTTCTCCAACGGCGGACGAATCGAGCGAGATACTGGTCTCGGCCCAAATCCTACCCGCCCCATATACACCCGTTGCAGTGGGCCCGCCTCCGGGCCCAGGATCGCGGATAGCTCACCGGCCAAGCGGCTGGCAAGTTCCTGCTCTGCAACGACAGTCGTGAACTTCACTGACTGCGCCACATAGCGAGAAAAAATCAAGGGCGTCATCTCCGGTTGAAACTGCAACCCCTGCCGGGTTGCCTCCAGCCAGAATCGCTGCATAGCACGGCCACCACAGATATAGTCGTCTATGGTGTCCAGAGGCTTCTGCGACACAATAACAAAGTGTGCGGCGCAGCCCAGCCCGGTAAGCAGGTCCATTTGCAGTCGAGGCAGCCACGTGCCGGCAGCAAATCGATTTAGGAGCTGCACCCGTTGCCAGCTATGCAGGGCCCAGCGCATTATTTTGCGGGTAGGCAAGTCCATGCCCACGGCCTCTTCGGGAATACGGTCTTCACTGAATTGCACCCCCCATTCAATATTTTGTTTGTGAACCTCATAGGCTTCTGGGGTAGTCAGCCGAATATGTGCATTGTGAAACAACAGTTTCGCCATTTGCCAACGGCTCGCCTTGCCTTCAATCCAGATTACGCGATGATCCTCCCCCACAGCCCGTTCCAACGCCTGTTTTTGGGACTGGGCAAGCTCTCGATTGGAAAAGGCCTTACGCTGAGTGACCCTCGCTTTAATAAACCCCAGCAGTTCATCAGGCGCTACGCCCTCATCTTCCACCAGCGTAACGTCTATCAAAGGTGTTTCCTCTGGAGAATCCGAGCGCCGATTCACCTTCGCGCGCATGCCCTCCCCGGAAGCCGCGATCTTCAGGGTTTCCAAAAGTGCGCCAACGGCGATCTGACTGGAAGTACCATCGAGATCATATACACACCAATCCCGGGTATCACGAGCATGAATGACAATGTGGTTATCATCAACAATCTCAAATTTCCAAGGCTGGTCGTTGTCGCCACTGGGCGCCCAGCGGGCCAGATCCAGAATACGCTCAACGGGCCGCTTTAAGGGCGCGCGATCGGCGACAACAGCAACAACCGGCTTAGCCATGACCCTTTTCCTGGCAATTCTCAATCCCAGACGCTGCAGTGGGTTGGCATTACCGCCGGGCCGCCAGGTGGTCGCGAGTTTATTGCGGTAGGCATCGAAATGAATTCCCCGGGGCGCCGCGACGACCTTGCCGCGGTTAAGCAGTATTTTCATTGCATAGGTGCCGGCAAAACCGGCACAAATCTCGCAAGCCATTGGCGTGGAAGGGCCCTTCTTGGCATTGAAATCAATCCGGCTATCATCGACTAGATAAGACATATGCTGTGGTGCAGGTGCCAGCCCCAGCATAAACCTCAATGCCTGTTCTTCCTCGGAGTGCCCCCGCAATAGAAAATAGTCCTCAAAACTCATCTTCCCTGGCATGAAGCACAATAAAGCGGAGCCCATACCCAAGGGTGCTGCAGTTATCGCAGGTATTCCCTTTTCATAACACGCTGCAAAGACGTCTGAGCGCACTTCCAATGCGAAGAAATCGAGCGAATCAACGTAGAGATCCACTCCATCCAAAAATTCATCGATATTGCCCGGATTCACACCCGCTGGATATTGCCGCAAATCCAAACCGGGATTGACGTCCAGTGCCAGCTTTGTCATTACATCAAGCTTCGGCTCACCAATATGGCTTACCCCTGCACCCGCCTGGCGATTAAAATTTGGCAACTCAAACTGATCGAAGTCGGAGAGACTAAAGGCGCCAATGCCTAAGCGGGTGAGTGTGAGCAGGTGGCTGCCACCCACGCCGCCCAATCCTGCTATCGCAATACGTTTGTTGCGTAAAACTTCCTGTTCGGCCTCGGTCACCCAACCCAGATTACGGGAAAATGCCTCGTGATAATCAAAATCCATTTTAAGCTACAGACTCTCTTGCGATAAAATTTTCTGACAGATCATGGTGAATAGCATAATACAGATCCAGTAGCTCGCTGCGCATATTGCTCAAGGCAAGTTCCGTTGACAGGTAATAAGGCGCCCTTTGTCCATGATAATCCATAAAATCGCCTGCTTGTTGAACCAACAACCCGGATCGCCGCAACAACCGGGGAACATTCGATTCCATCATGCCATATATTTTTGGCCGGTTGGTGAGATCGGCCAGCGCAATAGCGGAAATAAATGCCGCCACACCGATCAAGGAAAACGTTCGCCGTTCCTGATGAGAACAAGCGAAAGCGTCGTACTCTCCAACGTTTGTATAACCTTCTCCACGCCGCCGACGAAATGCAGTGTCCACCGTTAGGCGCGAAAACTCGCAGATACTATCCTGGCCAATCAAAAGAGGCTCGGCATAATCTGTGTAGACACTATTGAGACAATATTTCTGAAGCGGCAGAACATCGGTCTCAGACGCGCAGACAAGGCGAACACCGCCTGCAGTAGTACCGGATCGTTTATGTGTTAGCAGGCAGTGATAGGAATAATCATCGAATTCGTCTACCTCCTGACCCTGGGGGAAGTCAGCGGCGTTTTCAAAACCGAATTCGGTGCAATACACCTTGTAACGCATGCGCGCAAATTCTTCGCGCTGCCGCTGTGTAGTGGACAAATTGACTTCGAAATAATCAAGAAAATCATCAGCAATAGATGAAACATGGCTGTACAAAATGCATCCCCCGCGCCCGCAGGCCGGCCCTTACTAGGTTTTTATTGCAAAATTGTACTTCATCAAGCAGGGGAATGGCATGAAAACCGGTAAAATAATCAACAAGGTAAAAACTGGGCGTTACATCCTGTTGTCATCAGATCAGCTAGCAAGTATTGGCCAGCCAGTGCCATGCAACCAGGCAAATTCACGCCTGGGAGTTCGACCGGTTTTGCGTGCTGCTGGGATTTCAGTGGGGTTAAATAATCCAGAGTTGGCGAAATCAGCGCGAATTACCTCATAAAAACCCCTCATTTCGTCCTTCATGCCAGCGACGGTTGCATGTGTTTCAAAGTAATAGGGAGCCCGAATTCCATGGTATTCCATCTCCTCGCCAGCGGGATGTACCGTAATGCCTGAGCGCCTCAGCAAGCGCGGGAGGAAAGGCTCCATCATCGCAAAACAGTGGGGCCGCCCAATCAGGTCGCTCATGGCAAACGCAGAGAGAATGGTAGATACCGCTATCAAAGAGAAGGTACGCTGTTCTCGCTTGGTACAATCAAGTGAGGAAATCTCACCAAAACGTGTTACGTGTTCTCCAGGTCTTCGGCGAAATGCACCATCGACACCCAACCTCGAAAACTCACAAATGGTGTCTCGCCGGCCATCAAATGACCTGATTATCTTTTCATCCATAGAAGCCGAACAGAATTTTTCCATGGGCAGCTGTGAATTTTCATCCGCATGCACCAGCCTTGCACACCCCGCTGGCATTTTACTGAGCTTATGGGTTACGAGGCAGTGACTTGAACGATCGTCAAATTCGTCCTTTTCTTGCTGACTTGGGAAAGAATCAGCCGGTTCATATTTGAACTCTTCGCAGTAAACCCGATACCGCACACGGTAGACACTCTCCAGTTGAGGTGGCGTCGTGGCAAGACCCAGATCAAAGTACTCCTGAAAGTCATCTACCAAAGACGTAGCCTTTTTATCCACAAGACTTTCCATTTATTCTCGCCAGACCCCGGTGGGCTTTGCACAATTTTGTCATGATACAGTAGCTTTGCCTGTTTGATGAGTAAATTTTTCTGCTTACCCGGCCTGATGAGCTTGGCTGGCGATATGGGAAATTAAGTCAATCACCGCTCCATCGATTAATTGAAAAACATGCACAAATCCTTCGAAACTGCCGTAATAGGGATCCGGAACTTCGTCCAGATTGTGCCCAGGTAAATGGCTCAGCAGCAGGCTAATCTTTGGTTTGCACTCCGCGGGGCAAATATCTAACAAATCGCGAAGGTTCTCGCGATCCATAGCCAGAATATAATCATTTTCCAGGAAATCCTGCACAGAAATTCGGCGTGCCCTGATACGCCCAAGTTTTATTCCCGCGTCGGCCGCCACTTTCACAGTGCGCTGATCTGGCTTGCTGCCAGGTTGAGATGCACGGGTACCCGCCGAGCTCACCTTGACTTGACCGCGAAGGCCAGTATGTTGCAAATGATGCCTGAGCACACCCTCGGCCAAGGGGGAACGGCATATGTTTTCCGTACACACCATCAAAACTCTAATTTTGCGTTGAAATAACATCAAAGCAAGCGCTCCGAATCGCTCACAAACAGGGTCAATTTAAAATGAATCTAATGGGGTTTGTGTACGCGACATAATCGGCGGATTCTTTATGTTTCAGTCGCACGCGAGCTCTTATTGAACAACTTATTCCATCCTCGCCTGTCGATGCCAGCGACACTGGCAGGGTGATCGATGAATCTGCCGGGGCAAGTTCCTGCTCATTCAATATAACCCAATCACCGGAGCTGCAATCTGCAATAATTTCCACTGTCAACGGCTGCCCCACACTGCCTGTGCCGCGCTGGAGCAAGAGAGCCACATTCGCCACGCTACGCTTATTTCCTACCCTTACGACTGAACCGGGGAAAGCAGGCCCATCCAGCCCATCCAGTGTTGCTGAGAAGGAGAGCTGATCTAAAATAAATCCATGATCAGCCCAGAACGTGCCTTTCCTCAAAGCACTTATAACCCCCCTGTAACTTTGCTCAGGCACGATGAGATGGGTCCGTGCAAATGCACAGGGAGCCGAGCCAAAATCATCGCCATGATAATCAGAGGATGCCAGTGCCCCCCAAACCTGGTGGCCACTCGACCACAGCCGATCCCAGACGCCACCCACCTCGGCGACAACCGGGTCCCAATAGTCCTCATTCAGAGGAACTTTCTTATCACTACCCTCTGCATGAGCACTATGATGCCCCGTTGCGCCCTCGATCGCAGTCACTACGGGGGCTTCGGTATTCCACCGAATGATGTCCCCAAGATTCTCTTCGATATCCTCGCCTTCACGGGAGGGGTGATTGTAAATAAGCAGCAGTCCATTCCGAAAAGACCGGTAATCTGTTATCGCGTCTAAGAGTCGGGAGTCAGCCACCGCTCGAACAGCCGAACTTGATGACCCGGGAGTTTTGCGTTCTGCGAGACTTTGCAATTGCAGCAATGTTTCTGCGTCGACGGATGGATCCGCGATCAAACCTGCATGTTCTCTACCGGCATAGGAAGGCATATTGAGTTCAAGGCCGCCAAAAATAAGCATCTCGGGGTGTGTTTCTCGCAAATTCTTCAGAACACCCAACTGTTCAGGGATGGCATCCGGTGAAAAATTCGAGTGATCAGAAACAACCAGCGCATCACAACCGGCACTTTGAGCAACGCTCACCAGCTCCCCGGGGGTCAAAGCACCATCTGAAAAGCGCGTGTGAGTATGATGGTCAAAAATTAGACTGGCATTTCGGCCTGACCACGGGGGGAAAACTTCGAATGAGCTGCTTCGCGGATACAATAAAAAAAGTACACTGAGTCCAAACGCGAAAAGAATCAGCCCCACAGATACCAACGGCACGTTCAACTTGCCTTTTAAGACCGCTGTCTTAGTTCGCGTTGCTCTTTTGCTTCGAGAACTTCTACGGGAACTTCTACGGGAGCTACCCGCCCGGCGATCAGATGACATCAAAAAAACCCAATCCATAAGCTACGTTCACATTTCGCCCCAACAATCACAAGCAAACCCACAATTTCTCAGTTCCGTATATTATTACAATACAACTCTATCTATTCAGGCCCAAGCAATCAACTTATCGCGAGCCAGGTGGCTGGTCTGCCTGACCCTCTGACGCTGCTATAAATATTTCCAGCATTTTTCTAAATACCCTCGATTCGCTGTGCACAGTATTCGGGTCGGCCAAAGCAATAATGTCAATGGCTTCAGATGGCAGTTTAGCCTCAAGTTTAGCGGGGGAAAATACCATTGAGTGAGCAGTACTGCTCTCCGCAATATATCGTTGCACCATATCTCTACTGCCGGGAGAACTGGCCATTTCATGGCCCATGTATGCAATAATCACTTGCACCAGATTAGGGACCGAAAGGTTCATGGCGATAGCCAGCTCATGGAGAAAACTCCACTGCTGTTCGTACACCCTGAATTTTAACGGCACCAGTGATCTGGTTTTTGTTGATTCTACAGGCAGCTTTGACTTGATCCAATACAAATATAAGATTGATCCATACGCAAGACCGAATACAATAATCAGGTGCAGAACCGACCACCTGAAAAACAATTCCGAACTGCTAATCAGATTTTTTCTGTCCGGGCCTAACAGAAAGTCCACTCCGGAGAAGTGGTGACCATATTTGCCCACGTCATTCTCCAGACCATGATTTAACAGCAACCAACTTATCGGTACGCAGAGAACAACAATGACAGATGCGCCGCTAAACACCGCGCCCCCTCGAAAATAAGCCCAACTTATAAACGCACTCAACGCACAAAATAAAAACGTCAATAGATAAAGATATCCACCTCCCCCAATGCCCCAAGGTCCATCCGGAGCAATGAGTTCATAGAGGTTATCGGTGGAAGACCAATCAAATGCGATGACCTTGGATAAATACAGGCACAACAACAGACAAATGATTGCGAGCATATAGTCGATTTTTGATAGCTGTCTTTTAGCGGCATTAGTCACTCGTAGCCATGCAAAAAAACACAGCCCGGAGAAAATAAAAAGGGGACCGATCAGCGCACCTAATCGTATGGCCGGTTCAAAAAAAACTGTAACAGCGGAAACGTTATCCCGGCCTAAAAGCGCAAGCACTTGAACACCTGGCTCGCCAAGGACCCCTTGCTCCGCCACGCGACGAACAAAAACAGTGGAGCCTGTTATATCCTTAATACTCTCGCGGGTTACACTGAGCCATAGCAGAGCGTAGATAACAAAGGCCAGCTTAATCAATGCGACGGGGATATCCCGGACTGGTTTTTCTGTGGAAACAAGTACCATTCCCAGCCACGCCCCCCCCCAACCTAACGACAACGTGGCCAAAATAAAGAACAGGAGATCGAAGCCATCGCCACCAAACCCAAATAATTCAGCTACGTTGTAAGGCATACTCGGCATATTCAACAAAATTTTCAATAAAAAAACACCGCTTATACAATAAATGCCAACGCCAATCGCAACCCGCTTCGTATATTTGTTTGCCGACAATACATACGCTGGAGTTGATTCGGATACCGTTTCCATTTTAGGCAAATACTGTCGAAGAATCTGCGCAGCCTGCATTACAGATACCGAGGAATTCGCTACACCTCCGGCTGTCGCCGACTCTTCACTTGCAGGCATACGCTGGCCACTTTCGCGCGGTGCAGTTTCATGTCGTACGAACGTAGAAAATAGCCAGACTATTGCGATGAAGAGTAACGGGTCCGTAATTTCAGGGGTTCCAGACGCTATCCACTTTTGCAAAATCTCTAGTGAAATGAGCGCCAAAGCGATGACTATGGAGATTAACTTCCGATTAAGGTGATCTCGACAGAGCAAAAACGCCATCGAGCCCAGAACAAATAGTTTCTGGCACAATACTGTAGAATTAACCAGCATGGAGCCCTGCAAGAATCCGGAAAACGGGATCCAGCTAAACGTCGCGGTTTCATTTCTTAATGTCATGGGCAAGAGCCCGGTAATAGCGAAACTGACGAGCAGGGATAACCCTACTAGTTCTGCGCGAAAATTACGCCTCCCTATGACCGCCCATATCGCCAGTGCACAACAAGTGGCCACGACCTCGGCACTTGATATACTGTTTGCAACAATAACAATTTTCAGGAATAGAACACCGGCAACCCCCACCACCAGGTGCCACATATGCAGACTAAATCCAGCTCTATGCTGTAATAGATAAAAACAGACCACCCAACAATTCGCTTGCATCAAACAGTCTGTCCAAGACCACCCCGAGGCGGAGAACAAGGGTTTTACAGCATTTTTATATGCTTGAAAATCGATAGTGGGGACGAAAGGTATGAGTTCGGATGACAACCATAAAAAAACCAGCAACAGTGGAATCTGGAATGCATAGTCCACATGTTCCCATTTTGAAATAATATGCCCGGAGAAAAAACGACCCAAGACCCATCCTAAAATGGCACCCAACGCATTGCTGTATAAATCAAAAATGGCGGGATCTCGACTGGGAACTATAAGCTGTGCAACTTGACTGCCCGCAGCCACAGCAAACCAGATACAGACAAAGAATACAGTTTTACCCTGCAGCTTTCCCGACTGAGTGGACAAGAGGCTAGCGGCGAGTCCGAAGGGAACGAAAAGGAAAATATTGCCGAGAATATCACCCCGGCTCGGGATTGCCCGCCAAGATCCAAAAAATAGGGATAAGGCCTCTTTGTCAACATCCAGCGAAAACTGAAAAGGGAAAATCGATCCATATACAATCCCAAAACAGATCAGATAGAAGGCTATGCTCGGGAGAGACTTACCCTGACTCAACATGACCCACTACCCCTACTGGTGGCTGAGTAGTTGGTGAACGTATTTAACGGGAATGGCATAGCTAATGCCGGAAGGCTTCTCCAATATCGATTCCTTACTTTCTTTCACCAGGACGCTGTTGATTACCCCCAATACCCGTCCTGTATTTGGCTCGAAGACAGGGCTCCCACTATTACCAGGATAGGCCGTAGCATCGAGCTGAAAGGCATCGAACAGATTTCGCAAACGCCTCATCTGAGCAGCGTTCATAGTACGGGCATTTTCTACCGGCCGTGCCATAGGCGTAATTGCGGCAACGATGCCGAGATGGGTTACTGGGTAAAGCCCCAATACCATACCGATCGGGAACCCCGTAAAAGCAACTTCCTGTCCCTCCCGCACGGAAGCAGAATCACCCAATTGCATTGCTGGCAGCGCCACGCCCTGAATTTCCAGTAGCGCCAGGTCATGCTCCTTGTCTGTGCGCACTACTCGCGCTATGTGAGCCGTAGCCTTGGCGCCTCGACCGGAAAAAATCGCCAGACTTTGATTATTGTCCACATCCAGCTTTTCAGGGATCACGTGAGCATTAGTCACAACCTGCATTCCATTCCCCACCACAAAACCCGTGCCGCGGTAAGAGACCGCATCACCCTTACGGTTGGGCTGACGAGGCGGATAGGCCGTTCCAATCCCCACAATACTACCGCGAATCTTATCTATTACATCGGGCAAACTGTCCGCCGACAATACGGGTGAAAAAACTAACAAACTCAACAGTGCCAAAAAATTTCGCATTTGCTTCCCTTCAGGTCTACTCCGTCACACTTTCAACAAGTTTCTATTGTCGCTGGCTAATATTCATTCGACAATTCACTTCAATCAAATCAGCCACTGACGCTACAATACCACCCCTGTTCGAGCAACCCCACCCTGTGGTACATACAATACTTATGCCTGAGTTACTCCACCAATACATCACAGAACAAGCCCAACGCGCACCCGATGCCGCCGCCGTGTTGTTCAAAAGTGAAACGATCAGCTACGCCAAATTGCAAAATGAGATCACCGTCACGGCAGGCGGCTTGTTGGCTCTTGGAGTTATGCCCGGAGAGCGAATAGCCATCTATCTCCCAAAACAACCGGAAACCGTGTACGGGATTTTTGGCGCAAGCTCGGCGGGTGCCAGTTTCGTGCCCATTAATGCGTTGCTTAAACCGCGGCAAGTCGCCTATATATTGGCTGATTGTAATGTGCGGGTACTAATAACCTCCAGTCAACGACTCAAGCTCCTGGAAGAAGTTCTGGCGGAATGCCCGGAACTACAGACAATCGTAGTAACAGAAAACGAGCCGCCGGCTCTAACGGAAAAGCCCAGGCAGCAGATCCTCGGCTGGTCCAATTTCATTGGCAACAAAAGCCAATTGCCGCCCCATCGACGCATCGACACTGACATGGCCGCCATTCTCTATACCTCTGGTAGCACTGGTAACCCCAAGGGCGTTGTGCTGTCCCACCGCAATATGGTGGCCGGCGCTAATAGCGTGGCCACGTATTTGGGCAATACTGCCAATGACCGTATTCTGGCGGTCTTACCATTGAGTTTTGATGCCGGCCTTAGCCAGCTCACCACCGCATTTTCTGTGGGCGCCTCTGTGGTGCTAATGGATTACCTGCTTCCCCGTGATGTTATCCGCGCTGTCGCCCGATACGGCGTAACAGGACTGGCCGCCGTGCCGCCTCTGTGGAACCAACTTGTGGGACTAGAATGGCCCGCAGAAGCCGCTCAATCACTGCGCTATATCACCAATACGGGTGGTGCCATGCCCGTGGCAACAACAACCACTTTGCGAAATGCCCTGCCCAATACCGAAATATTTTTGATGTACGGGCTTACGGAGGCGTTCCGTTCAACCTACCTGCCACCAGACCAGGTCGATATACGGCCCGAGTCCATGGGCAAAGCCATACCCAATGCCGAGATTTTGGTGGTCAATGAAAATGGGGATGAATGCGAAGCTGGCGAGCCCGGCGAGTTAGTACACCGGGGCGCTTTGGTGGCCATGGGCTATTGGAACGATCCGGAAAAAACGGCCGAGCGATTCAAACCATGCCCGGGTCAGGCCAAAGAACTGCCGATTACCGAACTTGCCGTCTGGTCTGGCGACCAGGTCATGAGGGACGAAGAGGGATTTCTCTATTTTATTAGCCGCAAGGATGAGATGATAAAAACATCCGGCTATCGCGTGAGCCCCACCGAGGTTGAAGAGGTGGTATTTAGCTCCGGACTGGTAGCGGGAACAGCGGCATTGGGGTTAGCCCACCCAACCCTCGGCCAGGCGATAGCGCTTGCGGTCGTGCCGGCGAGTAAGCTCGAGGACAACAGTTCTCTGGAAGACACCCTATTGGCACATTGCCGCAAAGAGCTGCCCAACTTCATGGTGCCTTTGGCAATAGTCGTTCTCGATAGTCTCCCGCAAAACCAAAATGGCAAGATTGATCGACGTGCACTTAGTGCGCAATACCAAAATATGTTTCAGGAGATATCATCGTGAGTGGTTCGTTAACAACCCGGAAAAAACCGCAGCATACTCCCATGACGCAGTTTGAAGTGGTCGACAACTGCCTACAAATAGGCGGCAGGTCCCTGGTTGATATCGCAGACCAATTCGGTCACACACCCTTCTATGTTTATGATCGCGCGGTTATGCATTCCAAGGTAGCCAAACTGCGGGAGTGTCTGCCCAAGGGCATCCACTTACACTACGCGATCAAGGCCAACCCCATGCCCGAGGTCGTAAATTATATGGCGGGCCTCACCGACGGGCTGGATGTGGCCTCGGCGGCAGAA
Organism: Halioglobus sp.; assembly: GCA_036961345.1. Classification (GTDB taxonomy): domain Bacteria; phylum Pseudomonadota; class Gammaproteobacteria; order Pseudomonadales; family Halieaceae; genus JBALVT01. Next base: position 42,197 of record JBALVT010000005.1, on the reverse strand, counting down.
CTTAGGGTAGCTCTGGCATCGGGCACCGACCCCAGACAAATCAGTTTTGCAGGGCCCGGGAAATCCGATGAAGATCTGGCCGCGGCGGTCACAAGCGGCGTAATTATCAATATGGAGTCCGAAGGAGAGATGGCTCGTATAGTGAAATTGGCCGAGGCGACAGGCGCGCATCCTCGTGTGGCCATAAGGGTTAATCCCGACTTTGAGCTCAAGACCTCCGGTATGAAAATGGGAGGCGGCCCCAAACCCTTTGGTGTTGATGCAGAGCGGGTACCGGCGATGTTAGAGCAACTCGCCACGCTACCTCTGGATTTCATGGGTTTCCATATATTCAGCGGTTCACAAAACTTGCGCCCGGAAGCCATTATTGAAGCCCAAACCAAGACCTTTGACCTGGCTTGTCGTTTGGCGGAATCAGCGCCGGTGCCAATCAAATGGCTGAATATCGGCGGTGGGCTGGGAGTGCCGTATTTCCCAGGCGAGCTACCGCTGGAACTATCCCAAATATCGGAGAATCTTGCCGAGTTGCTGATACAATATTCGCAAAAATTACCTGATACAGAAATTGTCATGGAGCTAGGCCGCTACCTGGTCGCCGAAGCTGGTGTTTATGTTTGCCGCGTTATCGATCGAAAAATGTCACGTGGCGAGACCTTCCTGATCACGAACGGCGGTTTACACCACCATTTGGCTGCCTCCGGAAATTTTGGCCAGGTAATCCGTAAAAATTATCCGGTATGCATTGGTAACCGTGTCATTGCACCTGAGCTGGAATCGGTCAGTGTAGTGGGCCCGTTGTGCACACCGCTGGATATACTGGCGGATAAAATGGCACTGCCAAAAGCGGATGTCGGCGACTTTGTGGTGGTATTTCAATCCGGTGCGTATGGCTATACCGCCAGCCCCCATAACTTTCTAAGCCATCCGGCCCCAGCAGAAATTCTAATCTAGGCCTGTTAGGCTTTCGAATGTGGGAACTGGCTCACAAAGCCCCAAGGATTCACGCTGTCATCATATAGCCATGCTAGCTTGATTCTGAGATAGTGGGTTAAAAGAAGAATTCATTACCACTTGGGTTTATATACAGGGAATCACTCAGTAATTTGAAGCTCTGCCCTGTTGGAAAGCTAGGAAAACGCAGGAACTCTGCAGTGACACGCACTTCCAACCCACAAAGATAGGATATCGCAGTGGCCACGGCCAGAATATTTAATCACCATATACACACCGCACTTTATCGCCTGGTCCTGGTCGATAGCCTGCTATTTTTTGGGGCATTCTATTTAGGGGTTTTCCTCTACTTCATCCCTGAGCCCGAAAGTGCTCAGCGGTACACTACGGGCGCCCCCTATGGCGCAGTCATTTTCGCTGTTGTTGCTATCATTTCATTGTTCTCTATGGGGCTTTACCAACCGAGCATGCGTGAGGGTGCCAGCGGCATACTCCTGCGAACATCCGGAGCATTTCTACTAATAATCGTGGCCATGTCGGCCACCTTCTATTTCCTGCCAGATCTCCGTCTGTGGCGAGGTAACTTCTTTTTTACCATATCGATTGCATACATTGCCTGTCTTGCCAGCCGCCTCGCTTTCACTAGATTAACGGACCAGGAAGGCTTCAAAAGCAGGGTTCTGGTTTATGGTGCAGGCGATGCCGCGAGCACCATCGCCACTGCTATGCGACGAAAGTCCGACCGCCAGGGATTTACAATCGTAGGCTTTGTAAGAGTCGACGATGAAGAATCAAAGATTGGCAATGAACGGCTTATTGAAGCGAAACAACCGCTGACAAGTTATGTTCGGCGAATGGATATCGATAGAATTGTTGTGGCCATAGACGCCGAAAGTGAGCAAACACCCACCGAAGAATTAGTGGAATGCCGCTTAATGGGCATTGAGGTTGTCGACCTAATCAGTTTTTTCGAACAGGAGGCCGGCAAGATATTAGTCGATTTCGTTACTCCTGCCTGGTTAGTTTACTCCAATGGATTCAACGGCAGCACGGGGTCAAAATTTGCAAAACGCTGTTTTGATGTAGTCACCAGTTTTTTATTATTAATGGCGACTTGGCCAGTCATGCTCATAACAGTTTTTGCTATTTGGCTGGAAGATGGCTTCCGCGCACCACTCGTTTTCCGGCAAAGCCGGGTGGGCCAACACGGCAAGACCTTTCAAGTATTGAAATTTCGTAGTATGACGGTGGACGCTGAAGGCGACGGCAAAGCACGCTGGGCTACCACCAATGATTCTCGAATTACTCGCGTAGGCAACTTCATACGCAAGGTCCGCATTGATGAGCTACCACAAATCATTAATGTTTTAGCCGGTGATATGGCCTTTATTGGGCCCCGGCCAGAGCGGCCAGAATTTGTACAAGAGCTCGAAGAGGAAATTCCTCATTACAATGTGAGACACGGTGTAAAACCGGGGATTACTGGCTGGGCCCAGCTGTCTTACCCATACGGAGCCAGCGTAAACGATGCTCGCCAAAAATTACAGTTTGATCTGTATTATGTAAAAAACCACAACCTGTTTCTCGATTTCATGATTTTGCTCACCACGGTAGAAGTCGTGCTCTTTGGGAAGGGTGCTCGATAAAAACCAAAACCGCTATAGCATTAATTAGTGTCAGCTATTTATACACATACTGTTGCCGTTGGCAGCGGGCCAAGATAAGATATCTCCAACTTACTGTTAAACAAGAATAATAATTTCGGGCATGATAATTGCAAGTCTTTCGCTGCAAGCAATTATCACCGTAAAAATGCCCTTGGAGATACATTAGGCAATGAATACTGTTTTAGTCATTCTCGCCGTACTTGGCTTGGGAGCTATGCTAATAGCTGCGTACGTGTTTACGGTGTCCGCGAGAAAAAATATTACGGAAAGCTATTCCGACCGGAATAACGCAACTGAACCAGGGGCAAAACCTCACATTCGGCGTAGCGAATTCGATCGACGTCAGCGATCATCAGGTTCCTTCCCCATTACCGTAAATGGTATGACCATTGAGACTGATCGGCGCCTGGATCCCGATAGACGACTGGCCGCCTAAGCCTGCTTACTCGCCTCATCCCTCTTATAATCCTGAACCTTCTGCAGTGTTCCCCCATAGGCCTCAGTAACCTTGGCAACACCTTCAGCGCTCAAAACACCGTCATTACCCGCTATCGCGTAGGTCGCATAGAAGCTTGAAGCCGACATCATCGCAGCCGATACCACTTCCATGGCCACGCCTTCATCTTTAACCGTATTGCCCAACTCGATAAACCGAGTGGTTAATTGTTGCAGTAATTCACTTTGATCTTCAGCCATACCAATACCCTGCCTATTGAGGTTATAAAAGTGGCAGAATTTTAACACCATTGGTCGGAAAAATGGCAAATGCAGGCCCATCCAACACGCTAATAGCCAAAAAAAGCGTTCACGTGTATCGGTCACTCCTTAAAGCGAAACATCCTCATAGCCTTGCATATCATCTTTTGACATACGCTATAGCTGTAACCCGGTAGATGGCTCAAAAGGGAATCGGCTGATACCAATTAATATCTTGGCAGATGCCCGATATTCTGTCCGCCAGACAGATCCAGAAGCTGGCCGTTGATGAAACCCGAACGCTGTTCATCCGCAAGGAACAAGGCGGCCTCTGCCATGTCATCCAGGGTACCCATTCGTCCCGCGGGGGTTTCATTGATATGAGACTGGATAATTGGGTCCATGCCAAAAAATGCATCGGTCATATCAGTTTGAATCAAACCGGCGGCTATGGAGTTAAAACGAATCTTTTTGTCTGCATACTCCACGGCGGCAACTTTTATGGCGTAATCAATACCGGCTCTTGCCGTGGCATAAGCGGCGAGGCCCGGGCCAGGCAAACGTGCGGTCAAGGATGAAATAGTAATGACCGAACCACTATCGCCCATGGATGCTGCGGCGTGCTTGAAGAACAATAACGCACCGATAACACTGACTTCCAAGGTTGGGCGAATAGCCTCGGCGGTGAGCTCCGCAATCATTCCCGCGCTGTGCATGCCAGATGAATTCACGGCGATGTTCACTGAGCCGTATTTTTCCAACGCACTGGCGAAAAGGTTTTCAATTTGACTTTCATCGGTCATATCACAGGCAACCGCGAGGCCACCTATTTCGGAGGCCAGCGCATCCAGTGCTTCTTTACGGCGCGCCGCGACAACAACATTTGCACCTTCTTTAGCCAAACGCCTCGCGATGGCCGAACCAAAATTACTGGTGCCAGACGCACCTACAATAACCGCTGTTTGTCCCGTTAAAGTTCCCATTGCAACTCTCTCCCTGTATTACTCGTGTATTTGACTAGACCCTAACCATTTGTTTGCCAATATTTTCGCCGCGAAACAGCCTGATAATAGCTCGGGGCGTTTTCTCAAAGCCCTCCAGAATATCCTCCGCGTGTTTCATACGCCCGTCGTTTAAATAACTACCCAGATTCTGAACGGCCTCGGGAAACAGGTTCGCGTAGTCGCCAACCACAAAACCGGTTATCGACGCATTGCGGAAAATCAGGTTGAAATAATTCTCGGGCCCGGGCAGTGGGCCGGTGGCGTTATACCTGGAGATGCCGCCGCACAAAACGATTCGCGCCTGCTTAGCCAGGTTATTCAATGCAATGTCGAGTATTTCACCGCCGACATTATCCCAGTAAATATCGACGCCCTCTGGACAATGCTCTTTTACTTTGGCCGCCACATCCTCAGTCTTGTAATTGATAGCAGCATCAAAACCCAGTTCATTGACCAGCCACTCACACTTTTCCGCGGAACCGGCCGTACCAATGACTCGGCACCCAGCTAATTTTGCAAGTTGTCCCGCGGAGGATCCCGTGGCACCTGCGGCGCCAGAGACAAACACCGTTTCACCCTCTTGCGGCTTGCCAATCGCTTTCATTCCGCAGTAGGCGGTCAGGCCCGTAACCCCCAATACACTCAAGTGAGTAGCCGAGTCGATACTTTCATCTACAGGGGTGAGCGGGTATGTTTCCCCATCGGCTATAGCAAACGCCTGCATACCAAACATGCCACCATAGCGCGTACCTACAGGCAGCTTGGGGTTATTTGACTCGATAACCGAGCCCACTCCATAAGCACGCATCAGATCGCCGATCTGTAACGGCGCCATATAGCTGGCGCGGTCTTCCATCCAACCGCGCATTGCCGGTTCTACCGCAATATACTCCACCTTAATCAGTGCTTCGCCAGGACCGGCCGTGGGCATGTCGGTCTCGGCATAACGCAGATCGGTCTCCTTCACTTCACCGTGGGGCCGGGCATTGAGCAGAAATTGTCGATTTACAGCAGTCATATAGTATTCCTCAAAACACGTTAATCATTGGCGGCGCAATACGCGCCGGAATATTCTGTTGTACCCCAATAATATACGAAGGCCGTGATGGAACCGGGGCCATTACATTATTGCGGCAGGAGGCTTGGTAAAGTGATACTTCCCTGTCTATAAATCGGACAACACGTGGCCGCCATCTACGGTTATCGTCGCGCCTGTCATAAGTGAACCAGCCTCTGAGGCCAATAATAGCAACGGGCCATTTAACTCAGGCAATGTGCCTGTACGCCGCTGGGGGATACGCTGAATCAGGGCCTGACCCTCATCCGTCTTAAACCATTCACCATTTAGCTCGGTGCTGAAATAACCTGGGCACAAGGCGTTGACACGGATGTTGTAGCGGGCAAATTCCAGCGCAGTCGCTTTAGTGAACTGCACTACCGCCGCCTTTGAAGCCGCATAGTTAGTCAGCGCTTTTTGCACTCGCTCAGCCAAAATGGAAGAGATATTGACAATACTGCCGCCGACTTTCGCGTCCACCATGCGACGCCCAGCCTCACGGGTCACATACATCACGCCGTTGAGATTGGTATCCACAACACTTAACCAATCCTCATCGCTTAAATCCAGAAGCGGCTTGGGTATGGTGATACCGGCGTTGTTGATTACCACAGTAACCAGACCAAAAGCCTTCTCGGCCTCGTCCAGGCCCCGCTTAACACTGGCACTGTCGGTGACATCCATGGTTACAGCGACGGCTTCACCGCCACTGGCAATAATCTCATCACACGCCGCTTGAATACGATCAGTTCGCCGTGCAGCCAACACCACTTTGGCACCGGCCTGGGCAAGCACCGACGCAAAGTGCCTACCGAAACCACTGGAAGCGCCGGTTACCAGCGCGACCTTACCGTCCAATAAAAATGGTTTTAAAACATCACTCATTTTGAGTTTTCCCAGTGCTTAACTATAGACATATTTATCCAGAGTCTGATTGAAATGCCGAATACGTACCTCCTGGTAATTGGCCAAAACCACCTCGCCGGACACCAGGTTTTTCATGCCCCTTTGCACCATTTTGAGGTTGCCAAAATCCTGATCGAATACTTTACCAAGACCACCTTCTAGCCCGGGCGCTTCGGAAAACAATTGATCTTTATCGAGTTTAGCCACCACACAATCCGCCGGTCGTTCCCCTCCCTCTGGGTAACGCATCAAGACGATAATCTCCATAATGCACATCTCGTGATTATCACCATAAGGCCTGAAACGATAGGTCAGGTTGGGATGAAACCCCGCCCAGGGTGCCAGATTGGGGAACAGTGAATACAGAATAGAATCCATAACCTCACTGCGGGTACTGTAACTGGCCAGATCAGTCTTGTACTCTTCGGAATATTGCTTGAAGAAATGCTCGGCCAGCCATTCCCGGGCGGATACCCCTTCGGGTACCTCAACTTTTTCGCCCTCGGTAAACCAGGCGCCATGCTCTGCCCAGTCGTTAACTGTTTTGTTTGGTGATACATCATCCAGGTGCGGACTCACAACCCCCATAGGAGAAATCGTTCGACTGACATTGTCTCCCCAGCAATCGTATTGCGAGTTTGAATCACCCAGATAGGGGAGAATTTGCGGGTGTGTCTGAATGGTGTGATAAGACTCGATAAAAGCTTCCCAACCGACTTTCCAGTTACACTCGATGACTTTTTCGACATGCATCGCCTTGAAGGTTTTCTCCGGCTGCCAACGTGTAAAGTGCTCCGGCAGAATGCCCATATAACTTTCCAGACTCTCGGCATCCAAATCCATATTGATAAAGACCCAGCCTCCCCAGGTGGCGACCTGAACCTGGGGCAAGGAAAATTCTTCTTCTTCAATGTGCGGAAAATCCCACTGGCAGGGCGCACCCTGAAACTCACCGTCCAGATTCCAGCGGAAACCGTGGAACGGACATTTGAATTCTCGCGCTGTACCGGAGTTTTGCCGCAATTGGCGACCACGATGCAAACAGGCATTGCGATAAGCCTTTAGCTCGCCCGCTTCGGTACGCGTAACCACAATGGAATAAGTGGCAATATCATAGACATAATAATCACCGCTCTTGGCGATCTCAGATTCCCGGCAGGCGGCCTGCCAGGTTTTGCTCCACATCTTTTCTACTTCAAGATCATGAAACTCACGGCTCAGGTATCGATCTACCGACAGGCGATCAGAGCCAAGATAGGTATTGGTATTTTCGCGCAGGGAATCGGGGACCGGGTTGGTCTCCTTATCGAGCATTTCCTGATAGGACTCACCCCGTGAACGCTCGGATAATTGCTCCTGCGTGAGGCCGTTCATATCACTCATTTTTTATCTCCGATTATTCTTTTTATAGGGCCGACTCAAGCAATCAGCGTTCCAGAATGGTTACTGCGCTGATACCCGGAGCGCCATAGACATGCGTATAACCCAACTTGGGATCACCCGGTACCTGGTGATCACCGGCGTCACCGCGCAACTGCAACACATTCTCGTAAACCTGACGCAAACCGGAAGCGCCAATTGGCTCACCATTCGCCAGGCAACCGCCATCTGTATTGATAGGCATCGGGCCATCGATGTGTGTGGCACGCGATTGAATCAAATGTTCCTGCTCACCATCTTCACAAAATCCGTTCTCTGACATGTGCATGATTTCAGCACCAGATTCGGTATCCTGCAATTGCATTACATCCATATCTTTGGGGCCAACGCCGGCCATTTCAAACGCTGCTTTGGACGCATCTACCGTGGGGCCTGCGACCTGCTCCAGCGCCTGGCTCGGCGCAAAGACCTCGAATGAACCAAAACGCCGGGACTTCATGACTGCAGCCTTTAAATAGATCGGCTTTTTGGTATAGCGGGTCGCGTGATCCGCGCGGCATAAAATCAGGGCTATGCCACCTTCCGAGGGCGAACAAAACATATACTTGGTAAGAGGGTTGTTTACCATCATGGAACTGGCAATTTCCTCAACACTCACCGGCGCACGCCGCCAGGCGTTGGGGTTTTTCTCGCCATTAATAAAAGCTTTTTCTGAGACTTTGGCCAGGGTATTTTCCGAGATGCCGTGGTCGTGCATATACTTTTGAATCTTCATCGCAAAAAATTGCGTGGTCATCATCATGCCCGCCTCGCCATACCACTGCCCTATACCCAAGGCCTTCGGGTCGGCATTAAAGGCGCCGCGTTCGTGTTTATCAAATCCGGCTACCAGACCCAAATCGTGCTCGCCCGACTTGATGGCGTTATAGGCGCTGATCAGAGAACTGCCGCCAGTGGCACAGCCATTGGCCACATTGATGAATGGCAAACCCGTTAGGCCAAGTACATTCACCAGCGCATCGGCACTGCCGGCACTCACGCTGCCGCCAAACGCGAATTGAATATCCTTCCATTCCACGTCTGCATCTTTTAACGCCATACGGGCTGCGTAAGCGCCTTGCTGAAGTCCTGTACGCGAAGGTGTGCGGCCAAATGGGTGTATGCCTATCCCGACTATCGCTACGTCCATAATTTTCTCTCTTGTGCTGTCTGGGGTTGTATAGTGTTATCTAGTGTATTGGGAACGCTCTGTTGGCTCTAGGGCAAATCAGGCAACAGGCTTAAAGAAGAAGTTAATCACTTCATCACCATTCTCTTCAGTTCGGAAAGGCTCGAAAACCACGTCCATCTCCATACCGATTTTGAGTTTTTCCGGATCGTTTTCCGTCAACCTGCCTTCCACACGAACACCTCCAGGTAACTCCAGATAACCAACGCCGTAAGGCTTGAAGGTTTCCATGGTCTCGCCGCTGTTATAGGGCGTTTTGGGCATAAAATGCTGCACTGTCCAGGTCCACAAGGTGCCTCGACTGGGCAACTCCTCACGTTCCATGTCCTGGCTACTGCAGGCTAGACAGGAATCAGCGACCGGAAATGTCGCGATGCCGCAGTTTTTACAGCGACTTCCCAGCAGGGCCGGGTTGTCCGAGGGCCAGCTAAACAAATCCTCGGCTATGGGTACTTGGTTGCTCATCTAAAACCTCTATCGCGTATTTTGTTAAGTCAGGAATGAATTGCCTGGTCATAGGCATCCAGGACCGATTCGTGCATCGCCTCAGATAAGGTCGGGTGCGCAAACACGGTTTGCATTAATTCTTCTTCGGTGGATTCCAGCTGCTGCGCAATCACGTAGCCCTGAATCAACTCAGTAACCTCAGGGCCGATCATATGTGCGCCTAACAACTCACCGGTGTTGGCGTCAAATACCGTTTTAACAAATCCCTCGGTATCGCCAATTGCCTGCGCCTTGCCCAGCGCAGTTAAGTCAAAACGGCCAACGCGCACTTCAATACCCTCATCTATGGCCTGCTGCTGCGTCATACCGACACTGGCGATCTGCGGAGAGCTATAGGTACAACCCGGAACGGCCAAATGATTGAGAGGCTGCACCCCGTCTACACCGGCAATTTTTTCCACACAGATCACCGCCTCATGACTGGCCTTATGCGCCAAAAGAGGCGGCTGTGTCATGTCGCCAATCGCGTAAACTCCCGGCACGGATGTCTGCGACCATTCATCAACCACAACCTGACCACGGTCAAGCTCAACACCGAGCGCTTCAAAGCCCAGGCCCTGGGTATTGGCGCTCACACCAACGGCGAGAATGACCCGCTCAAAGGATTCACTGTGCTGGCCGCCATTTTTGTCAACCCACTGCGCGATCGCCTTGGTTTTTTTGACATCCAGTTCGTCCAGTTTGGCGGAGGTGAAAAATTTCATGCCGCGTTTTTTGAAATACCGCTGTGCCGCTTTGGAAACTTCGGCGTCTTCCTGGGGAAGAATCCGATCCAACATCTCGATTACCGTAACCTCGGTACCGAAGCTGCGATAAAAACTGGCGAATTCGATGCCGATAGCACCAGAGCCAACCACTAACAGCGACTTGGGTAACTTCTTGGGGGTCATGGCTTCCCTGGCGGTCCATACCACTTTGCCGTCTACCTCCATACCCGGAATGTTTCTTGGGCTGGCACCCGTGGCAAAAATTATATGCGGCGCATTTAGCAGCGCCACGGGTTTGCCATCATCGGAGACTTCCAGCTCGCCGGCGGCCCGCAAACTACCGAAGCCATCAAACACGGTAATATTGTTTTTCTTCATCAAAAAGCCAATACCACCACTCAGGCGATCTGCGACATCGCGCGAGCGCTGAACCACTTTTTTAATGTCAAAACCCGGCTCACCGGCGCTTAAACCATAGTCCTGGGCATGCAACATTGACTGATAGACTTCAGCACTTTTGAGCAGGCTTTTGGTGGGAATACAACCCCAATTCAGGCAGATACCCCCCATATGTTCTTTTTCGACAATTGCCGCTTTCATACCAAGCTGCGCCGCTCGAATCGCGGCGACGTAACCACCTGGACCCGCTCCCACAACAATCAGGTCAAATGTTTGTTGTTCCAACTTTTTAGAGGCCACGAATCAGCGCCCTTATAACAACATCGACGCAGGGTTTTCCAGAAACCCTTTGAGAGACTGCAGAAACTTCGCCGCTGTAGCGCCATCTATGGCCCGGTGATCACTCGAAAGGGACACACGCATAACCGTCGCTGGCACCACATTTTCTCCGCGCATTACCGGCTTTCGTTTACCGGCAGCCACCGCAAGAATCGCCGCCTGAGGTAAATTAATGACCGCATCAAATTGATCCACCCCAAACATACCCAGATTGGAAATACTGAAGGTACCCCCTGAAAACTCGTCAATCCCCAGGCTACCGGCCTGAGCGCGCTGCGCAAGATCCTGCGACTCGGCTGCTATCTGCGGTAAACCTTTACTGCCGACGTTGCGAATTACCGGGGTAATCAAACCGCCCTCAATAGCCACTGCCATGGAGATATCCACTTGATCAAAATAACGAATACCCTCGCCGGTAAACTGCACGTTCACCTCGGGAACCCGCTGCAGCGCACTGGCGCTCGCCTTGATCACAAAGTCGTTTACCGACAGGCTGTGACCGAGTTCGTCATTCATGTATTTGCGCTGCGAAAGCAGGCTGTCGATCTCAATATCCACACTGACACGGTAGTGGGGAATGGTCTGCTTGGATTCACTCAGGCGCGCAGCAATGGTTTTGCGCATGCCGTTGAGTTTTTCCTCACGGAAATCCGCAACGCCAGAAAGTGCTACTGCCGCTTTCTCGATATCTCCCTTGGTAACCCGGCCGCGGGTGCCTGTTGGCGTGACATCATTGAGATTAATATTCAGTTTTTTCGCGATACGCCTGGCAACTGGCGTGGCTGCGATGCGTGAATCATCCGCGCTGGAACGGTTACTTTGCATGGACGCCGCGCCGGATACACCAGGAGTGCCGGCCGGTAAGGGGGCCATTACGCGAATACCCGCTGCCTTTTCTACATCCTGCTTTGACACCCGGCCGTTGCGCCCTGTGCCCGTAACATTGTGTAAATTAATGCTATTGGCAACCGCAATACGCCGCGCCACAACAGAGGCTTTAACATCGGAATCATCCGGACCTTGAGACAGCGCCGAAGAGGTCATTACCGGAGCAGCGACTTCCTTTGCAACCGCTGCTGGCTTGGCTGCGGCTGGTGCCGCTGCAGCGCTACCATCTGTAACTGAAGCCTTGGCCAATGCCGCACCACCCGCCTCGGGAACAAATGCCGCCACAAAAGCGTCTATATCTTTCTCTGTCGCTTTACCGTCGGCGACAACGCCCAACAGCATACCAACGGCAAGCGTCTGACCTGGTTCACCCACAATCCTCACCAGCGTGCCCGCTGCAGAGGACTCGGCAGCATTCACAATCTTGGACGTTTCGATATCACAGTACTCGTCGCCGATGGCCAGCTTGTCACCCACGGCCACTCGCCATTCGGTGATATCGCCCTCCTCCATCGACATGCCCCACTTGGGCACGGTCAAGGCAAATAGTTCACTCATCTTGAATACCCCAACACGTCGCGAACCGCTTGTTCAATATCCGCTTCCTGCGGCATCCAGGCATCTTCCAGCACCGGCGCAAAAGGAATAGGTGAATGGGCAGCCGTCACTTTTCTGATCGGTGCGCGCAATGCGCCAAAGGCCTTCTCGGCAACAATGCTGGAGATGTCTGCGGCGATACCACAGCGGGGCGTCATTTCATCGACAATGACCAAGCGCCCGGTGGTTTCTACGCTTTCAATAATTGCCTCTTCGTCCAGCGGTGATGTGGTGCGCGGGTCGATAACATCACAGCTAATGCCCTCGGCTGCCAGCCTATCGGCAACCGCCACCGCTTTGTTGACGGTGTTGGAGATACCAACGATTGTCACGTCGGTACCTTCGCGCAAGTAATTGGCCTCGCCAAAAGGAATCGTATATGACTCATCCGGCACTTCGCAGCTGGTTTCATAGAGAAATTTGTCTTCAACAAAAATGACGCAATCGTTATCGCGAATAGCCGTGATCAGCAGTCCCTTGGCATCATAAGCGTTGGTGGGGCAAACCACTTTTAGCCCCGGCACCATCGTCACCATCTGCGTCAGGTTTTGAGAGTGCTGGGCACCCCCGCGCAACCCGGCGCCCGCCATGGTGCGAACAACCATTGGACACTCTGCTTTACCACCAAACATATATCGGAACTTGGCCGCCTGGTTATAAATCTGGTCGAAACAAACACCCAGGAAATCCATGAACATCAATTCAGCAACAGGCCTTAGCCCAGTTTGCGCGGCTCCAGCCGCAGCACCCATAATTGCCGACTCGGTAATGGGGGTATCGATGATTCTGGCTTCGCCAAACTCTGGAAACAGGCCCTTGGTAACGCCCATCACGCCACCATAGGCGTCGCGCTCGCCACTGCAGCCGGCTCCACCGGCGACGTCCTCACCGATGACGATCACAGTTGAATCTCTACGCATTTCCTGTGCCATAGCTTCGTTAATGGCTTCTCTATAGGTCTTAACTGGCATTATCTAATTACTCCAAATCTGTTTTGCGCTAGCGCGAATGCGATTACTTAAGTCTCAATATTCCGAGCTGTATACGTCGGTCAACAATTCAGACACATCCGGCGAGGGTGCTGCGAGCGCAGCCTCAGCGGATTCACTAATGTATTGCGCTATTTCCTTATCAATTTTGTCTAACTGCGCTTTGGTGGCCAGTTTTTTCTTAATCGCGGCCTGCCTGGCAATTTTCAGGCAATCCATTTCTTCCATTAAGCGTTTTACCTCGCCCTTGCCGCGATAGGCCTGGGCGTCACCTTCAAAGTGCCCTCGGAAGCGCGTGATAGTCGCTTCAATGGCGATCGGACCCTTACCGGCCCGGCAATGTGCTACGGCCTTTTTACAGGTCTCATAAGTAGCAAAAATATCGGCGCCATCAACTTTCAGTGCCGGCATTCCAAAACCCTTGGCCCGGCTGGCGATATCTTTGGAACCCACCGCATAACCTGCGGCAGTTCCCTCACCGTAGCCATTATTCTCAAACAAAAAGATAGCGGGAACCTTTAATACTACGGCCAGATTCATCGCCTCAAACGTTGTTCCCTGATTGGAACCACCGTCGCCGGTAAACGATACACCAACCCGATCAGTGCCCAGTGTTTTTGCCGACAGCGCAGCACCTACGATCAAAGGCGGCCCACCCCCGACAATGGCGTTGGCACCCAACATGCCCTTTTCAATGGCGGCGATGTGCATCGACCCACCTTTGCCGGCACAGCTACCACCCTCTCTGGCCATGATCTCTTTCATCATCTCACCCACATCACCGCCCTTGGCAATGCAATGCCCGTGTCCGCGGTGGGTACTGACAATATAATCATCATCATCCAAGTTCAGGCACATGCCTGTGGCGATGGCCTCCTGGCCCGCATACAAATGTAAAAAGCCTGGGATATTGCCCTTGCCGAACTCGTCACTCACCCGGTATTCAAAGTCCCGGATGGTTCGCATCGTACGGTAAGCTTGTAAAAACATTTTTTTATCTAAAGACATCAGACGCCTCTTTGTTGGGTTGTTCTATATGTTGCGATGATCTTATTACGAAGGCTAAGCGAGCACCGCCAAAAACCGGCTGATACAAGCTTAGACCATTCAGCCTATTTACATGAATACTATCTTCAAAGGCATCCGCCATTGAGGGGACACACATTATTATCGGGCAGAAAAACACCTATCCGAGCGATCTTAGCAGTTGTGACTACAAAAAAACAGTCTCGCTTGTTTCTTTTATATCTGCTTTTGCAGGGGTGCTATAGCCGCAAAATAAAAGCGGGTATAGCAACACAATTTTACCCGTTATTCAGGAAGCTTAATAATGAGCTTTCCTTCATTAGAGCCATCAAACAAACGAAGAAAGGTCGGCAACACTTCATCGAGCCCATCCACGATCTCCTCCTTAAACTGAAGTTTTCCAGCCATCCACCACTCGGCCAGTTGCCCTATACCCTCAGGAAAACGATCGAGGTAACTCAACACCACAAAACCCTGTATCGTCACGCTTTGCGCTACCAACTGCCAGAGGTTTTTCGGGCCGGGCGCGTCGGCATCATTGTAGGATGATATCCAGCCACAGACGGCAACTCTGGCATTTTTATTCAGGCACATAAGAGTAGCATCCAGAATCTCACCGCCGACATTGTCAAAATAAACATCGACACCTTCCGGACAAGCCGCGTGAATGGCCGCCTCATAATCACCACAGGTTTTATAATTAATCGCCTCATCAAAACCGAGGTCCTCGGTGATCCACCGACACTTATCTTCAGTACCAGCCATGCCGACAACACGGCATCCCTGCAGCTTCGCTATCTGCCCTACGATAGACCCCACCGCGCCAGCAGCCGCGCTAACCAGCACTGTTTCTCCAGAGCGCGGTTTCGCAACATCAAGCAAACCAAAATAGGCCGTCAGACCGGTAGGGCCCAAAATACTGAGAAAGTTACTAAGCGGTATGCCAGCGGATTCATCCAGTTTATTCAAGGTCGCAGCGGGCGCAGTGGTATAGGTCTCCCAGGCCCCCATTGACATAACAACATCACCTGGCTCAAGGTCAGGACTATTACTGAGCACCACACGCCCCACGACACTGCTGCGAACAGCCTCGCCTATCGCAATAGGCTCAATATAATTGGGCGCATCCCCCATCCAACCCCTGATTGCGGGGTCCAGCGAGATATAGAGGTTTTTTATGACGGCTTCGCCCGGCCCGGGAGCCACCAGGGGGACATCCCGGAAAGGTACATTTTCTGCCGTTGGCATACCCTCGGGACGAGAAGCCAGAAAATATTGACGATTAATCAGGTCGGTCATATGCATAACACCTTATATAATTATTGGCACTGGCTCCTGGCAAGAATGCCGGTGCAACTTTGCGCTGCCCAACATAGCGACTTACAAAAAATCAGTCAACCCTGATTGTTTTAAAAGAACTAATCTGCTACGGTTTTAGCCGGTTGATACCACATAAAAATACCAGCTATCACTTGCACATATCAGGATAACTCTATGACAATACTAATCGCCGGCACTGTAGAAATTGACGCCGCTAATCGCGACAAAGCACTTGCCGATGCCGCTGGCCTAATGGCCGAGACCCGCACACAAGCCGGTTGCAATCACTATGTCTGGTCGGCAGATCCTACTTCACCCACCCGCATTTACGTTTACGAAAACTGGGACTCCACGGAGGAGTTAGCCGCACATTTAGCAGGGCCTTTTTACCAGAACATGCTGGCTATACTCGGCGGGTTTGGGGTTCACAATACCCTGGTTTCAAAATTTAAAATTGACCACGAAGAACCCGTGTACGACCCCGAAGGCAAACCACGCGCAGATTTCTTCACACTATAGCGGTAGATAGCGGTAGTTCTGGTCGGCCCCACTGGGGTCTCACACCTTAAAGAGAGATACAGCAATGGCAGAAAAAAAAGTAAAAACCTATTGTCGCTTTTGTCATGCCTACTGCCCCATGGAGGCGACAGTAGAGGACAACAAACTCATTGCCATTGGGCCCGATACCAGCAACGAGATTTACGGCGGTTATACATGCATAAAAGGCCGACAGCTCGCGGAACAAATTTATCATCCCACCCGATTACAAGAATCAAAGAAGAAGCAGGCCGACGGTAGCTTTGCAGCAATTGGCAGTGAACAAGCCATGGATGAAATCGCCGACCAGTTACAGGCGATCCTGGCCGAGCATGGGCCTAGAAGCATTGCCAGTTACAACGGCACCTATTCATTCCAGAACTCCACGGCACACCCGGTTGCCCGAGCCTGGCACAATGCCATTGGTTCTCCGTCGTATTATACCAGCGTCACCATAGACCAGCCCGCCAAGGTCGCCATCGGCCCGGCGCGCATGGGCTGGTGGAATGGTGGCAGCCATATGTGGAGCGATTCGCAGGTGTCACTCATTATTGGCAATAACACCCTGGTGTCACACTTCTCCATTCCGGGCGGCATTCCATCTTTCAGCCCGTCCAATGCTTTGCGCGAAGGTAAAAAGCGCGGTATGAAAATAATCTGTATAGATCCCAGAAAAACTGAAGTGGCCTCCAGATCTGACATTCACATACAGCCACGGCCCGGGCAAGACGCCGCGCTGGTAGCGAGCATCATCCATGTGATTTTCAGCGAAGACCTGCATGATGCAAGTTTTTGCAAAGACCATGTTGAAGGGCTTGAAGACTTAAAACGGGAAGTCGCTGCATTTACGCCCGAACAGGTAGCGCTAGCGGCTGACATTCCCGCGCAACAAATTTATGACGCGGCTCGAGTGTTCGCGGCAGGCCCCAGAGGCACGGCTGTTACGGGCACAGGGCCTGAAATGGGCGCCCACCCCAATTTATTACAACACATGGTGCAGTCGCTAAACGCTATCTGCGGGCGCCACTACCGGGAGGGAGAACGCGTACCCAACCCCGGCGTATTAACACCCGAAGCGCCCCGGCATGCCCAGGCCAGCCCCCCACAACCCCAATGGTTGAATGACGGCGTGAAAAGCCGGATATCAGAAGACATCCGCGAAACTGTGGTGCTGACACCTTACGGCCCACTCAAAGAGATGCCTTGCTCGGTAATCAGCGATGAAATCCTGACCCCCGGCGAAGGGCAAATCAAAGCGCTCATTTGTGTAGGCGGAAACCCTCTTTTGGCGTGGCCAGATCAGGAAAAAGCGCAGCGCGCGCTGGCTTCGCTGGATCTTCTGGTTTGCATAGACATCAAGATGGCGGCAACCGCGCAAATGGCGGACTATATTCTCGCACCAAAAATCTGCCTTGAACGCGAAGACGTTACCATGCTTACAGACATATGGTATGAGCAACCCTACAGCCAATACAGCCAAACGGTCGTAGAAGCCGAGGGCGACAAAATAGAGGAATGGGAATTGTTCTGGGGGCTGGGCAAACGCATGGGCTTGGACATGAGCCTGGACAACGGCCCAATTGATATGGAGAAAAAACCCAGCAAACTGGACCTGCTGAAAATTATCACCAAAGGCTCCCGGGTGCCAATAGAGGAAATCGCCGCCCGCGACGGCGGCAATATTTATGATGTCGAAGATGTGATCCTGCAACCGGCAGACCCGGAAACCCAGGGCAAGCTAGACCTCTATCCCAGCGGATTGAACCAGGAGTGCGCGGCAGCATCTGCCGATCTTCTTGTCGCTGGCAAACCGGGCGGTAACGGTGATTATACTTACCTCCTCATTAGCAGAAGAATGAAAAACACCTACAATTCGACCGGCCCGGAACTGAGCCTGCTAAAAAGCAAGGGAACAACGAATCCGGCGTTTATTCACTCTGGCGACCTCGCAGCACTGGGCATTGCCGACGGCGAAGAAATCAAGGTGTTTTCGGCTCACGGCGAAATTCCCGCTATTGCCGCGGCGAGTGACGATATCAAACCCGGGGTGATCTCCATGTCTCACTGCTGGGGAGGATCACCCGATCCAGCGGCCCAGAGCGATGCCAAAGTACGAGAAATTGGCAGCAATACCAATCGCTTGATCGACAATCTGGCACAAGCCGAAAAATATTCCGGCATGTGCAGGCAAAGCACCATACCCGTTGGCATCAGACGCTCGCTCTAATGCCAACCTCGCCACCCCTGATAATACATACGTGAATCGGAGCTACCGCTATGAGCAACAAAAAACCCTTTCGCTTTTCGCTGCAGAGCTTTAATACAGAGTCACCACAGAGCTGGCGCAACCTTATAGCAAAAACGGAAGCGTTGGGTTACTCCAGCTTTCAACTGGCCGACCACTTCCTCAGCGCGGGACCTGCACTGGAAAGTACTTTCCACCCGCCTCAGGGTCTGGCAGCACTGCCCGCCATTGCCATGGCCCTTGAGCAAACCACCACATTGCGCGTGGGCTGTCGCGTATTTTGCAATGACTACCACCATCCCCTGATGTTGGCCAAAGAGGCGGCCACCATGGACTACCTGTCTGGCGGGCGCTTTGAATTTGGCCTTGGCGCGGGCTGGATTAAAAACGAATACGAGGCGATCGACCTGTCCTTTGATGAGTTCCCCGAGCGTTTTTCACGTTTTGCAGAAACCATTCACGCCTACAAAGCCTTTATGAGCGGAGAACCGCTGAATGTAGATGGGCAAACAATAAAATGGTCCGGGTTTCACGGCACGCCCACACCCGCACAAAGCCCCTACCCTCCTATCATGATCGGAGGCGGCAGCAAAAAAATTCTGACATTTGCCGGCCAGGAGGCCGATGTCGTTAGCCTGAATTTCAACAACCGCGCCGGTATGCTGGGGCCCGATGGCATGAATTCGGGCATGGCGGAGGCCACAGCCAAGAAGATCGACTGGGTTAAAGCCGGAGCTGGGGACCGCTTTGAGCAGATTGAGCTTGAGATTGGCGCCTACAATACGATTATCACCGACCATCAGGCGCCAACTGCCGCTGCGGTCGCTGAAGCGCTGGGCATGAGCTCAGAAGATATCCTGGCCCATCCACACTGCTTGATAGGCAGCGTTGATTTTATCTGCGAAGAATTGATACGACGCCGAGAGGCCTATGGCATCTCCTATATTGCGGTACTGGATGACGGCGAAAATAATATGGCGGAAACCTTTGCGCCTGTGGTTGAGAGACTGGCAGGCAAATAAACCTGCCCAACCAAACACCCGCGGCCGCATAGAAACACCCGGGTGAATACCCGGAAGCACCACAACCCCTGTACGACTGGCGGCGCTTCGCCTCAAAAAGCGCCAGAAATGTTAGTCAGCGCAACAATTTAGGCATTTTTTTGTACAACTATCGTTTATACTAGGCGCAGAATCCAGCCTGTTTAAATCAGTCAGGATTGTTTTTAAATCACCATCATGGAAGAAATCGCCATGGCAGACAAAAAGCCAAAGAAAGCCCCCTCAGCGGAAAAGCCCAACGATGGCATTAGCTGGCAGGCGCAAAAAAGCGCCATGACCCGAGATAAAATACTCGATGCCGCTATCGATTGTTTTATAAATCTGGGTTACACAAAGGTCACTACTGCCAAGGTTTCTGATAGCGCCGGTGTCTCCCGGGGTGCAATGCTGCACCACTTCCCTTCCAAAATTGAATTGATTCGCGCGGCCATTGAGTATTTGCACGATAAATTGCTTGAAGATTACACCGTAAAAGTGTCTCAGATCCCCTCTTCCCTGTCGGGTAAAGAGCGACGCCGCGCCGGCCTGGATGCCTATTGGGAACACTTAAAAAGTGATCTGTTTGCCGCCTATCACGAGTTGTGTATTGCCGGGCGCACCGACCCGGAACTTGAAGAAATACTCGAGCAGTCCGTGGCACTTTTTGAACACCACGTGCGAGAGACCAATGAAGAGTTGTTTAAAGAGTGGAACGACCGTGGCGATATTTACCTGCTCGCAATGGATGTCACCAAGTTTCTGATGGAAGGCATGGCCTTTGGCCAAATTGGCAAGAACCGCGAACAGCGTATCCAACGCCTATTGGAATACCTGTCCGATCGACTGGAGGAAATCTTCCAGGAAGGCGAGAATACTGCGATCAGCAGGCACTCAACTAGCTAGCCTCTTGCTGCGTTAACTCAACATAGCGATTGAGATAGTAGTCTTCATCACCATACAGCATTGCCAACACCATAAGCCGTTTAAGATGGTGACCAATAATCAACTCATCCGTCATGCCAATACCACCGTGCAACTGCACTGCCTGTTGGGAAATGTACTTTCCCGCTTCGCCGATTTTAACCTTTAGCGCCGCGCAGGCAGCTGCGGCCTCATCACTGCCAGCATCCAACGCAATAGCGGCATTAAAAACCAATGACCGGGTTTCCTCAAGCTTCAGGTACATGTCTGCCATGCGGTGTTGCAAGGCCTGAAACTTGCCAATAGGCTGGCCAAATTGCTGACGCGTTTTGGTGTACTCAACCGTGGTATCCAATAAATCCTGCATAATGCCAAGCGCTTCAGCGCCCATCGCCACAATCGATTCATCGATAACATCCAGCATAAGAAGATAGGCCTGGCCCGGCGTTCCAAGCTGACGTTCTTGTGTTACCAATACATTTTCCAGGGTGATATTGGCTCCCATGCCACCATCAACCCGGGAAAAACTTTTCCGCTCCACCCCTTCCTGGTTGGCATCAACAATAAAAAGACTAATACCGCCGCGATTGCGGTCGGCGCCACTGGTGCGGGCAGTCACAATAAGAAAATCGGCATCATCACCGTCTACCACCGCATGTTTGCTGCCATTGAGAACATAACCCTCTCCCTCGGCAACTGCCGACGTGCTGACAGCGGCCAAATCGTAGCCGCTGTCGAATTCAGCAAACGCAAATGCCCAGCGCTTGCTACCGTCGATAATAGAGGGAATATGCGTAGCGTGTTGATCAGCCGTACCCCCGAGACGTAAAAAACTACCGCAGGTAACCACCGTGGCAAGAAACGGTTCGCGGACAATGCCGCGGCCAAACGCCTCGCAGGCTACCATGACATCCACAGCACCGCCGTCAAAACCACCGAACTCCTCAGCAAAGGGAATACTCAGCCAGCCCAACTCGGCGAATCGCTGCCAGGACTGGACATCGTACCCGGGTGATTCCCCTGAACGTGCTCTGTGACGATCCACTCCACAATGTTCACGAACATAACGGGCAATACTGTCTTGCAGCAGGGTTTGCTCTTCACTCAAACTAAAATTCATATTTCGTCCTGTTGGGTCTAAATTGGCAGCGCTGAAACGTGGCTATAGGCGAAATTCATGCTAGCAAATGCCGTACCCACAAACAATCAGTCCTGCCTGTTTTATTTGCCGGGCGATTCACTTAGACTCAGCTGTCAATAAATCTGATTGCGCTTGGGAGTTAAAAGTAGCTATGAGCCAGAAGGTCTGCGTTGTAGCCGGTGTCGGACCCGGCATTGGCAAAGCCTGTTGCGAACTCTACGCGAGCAAGGGCTATCAGGTGATTATGCTCGCAAGGCAGCAGAGCTTCCTGGATGAGATGCTGCAAAGCCTCACCAATAACGCGCGCGGCATAACCATTGACCTGACCCAGGAAAAGGCCGTTAACGCGCTGTTTGAAGATCTGCATAAACAATACGGTGCTATCGATATCCTCATCTACAACGCCGCGAGAGGCAGCTTCGGCAGTTTTCTTGAGGTGGACCCGGGCGAGCTGGAAAAGAATTTTGCCATCAACACGATGGGCTTACTCTATTGCGCGCGAGCCGTAGCGCCGACCATGATAGCGCGAGAACAAGGTGCCATCATGGTAACGGGTAATACTGCCGCGACCCGAGGCGGGGCGAAATTTGCCACATTCGCGCCCTCCAAGAGCGCCGCGCGCAGTCTGTCTCAATCGATGGCGCGAGAGCTAGGCCCTAAAAAAGTCCATGTATCGTATCTTGTTATCGATGCGGCGGTTGACGGCCCCTTTGCTCGCAAACTTCGCACGGGGGAAAGTGATGACTATTTTATTCAGCCTGGAGCGATCGCCGACGCGATCTGGTATCTGGAGTCGCAACCTCAGGACTGCTGGACGTTTGAAATGGATCTTCGCCCTCACCGGGAAAACTGGTAAGCCGCCGGACAGTAAATTGATATTAACAACGCCGTGAGCAAAAACCCGATCACCCATAGTCAGGTTGCCGATAATACCCCGATTATTATCGGCGCGGGACAGCACGTTGAACGATTACTCCCGGGGGCACAGCCGCCATTCAACTCACCGGTAAAACTCGCGGCGCACGCGGCAAACGCCGCTTTGGATTCTACCCAGGTAGCCCACCTGAACCGCGAAATAGACACCATAGCGTTTGTGCGACTGTTCTCAGACAGTTCAGCGAATTGGAAGTCGCAATTTGGCGGCAGCAATAACCTTCCCGCCTCTCTTGCCAGGCTAATAGGTGCTCCACCCGAGCATCGCATATACAGCAATGCAGGCGGAACAGAACCCCTCACTTTACTCACTGAAATGGCTCAGGCCATAGCGCGCGGGGAGAAGTCGCTGACGCTCATCGCCGGAGCGGAGGCCATTGCCTACCAAAAATATGCGCGTCGCAATCACTTGCCAGATGATTGGCAAGAGCAATTCGATATCTCTCTGGATAATCGAGAGTATCGCAAGCGTTTTGCCTGCAAAGAAGAATTAAGCAGCGGCATGACATTGCCCACGCACTTTTACTCGCTGATTGAAAACTACCAGGCACACCAGCGCGGGCATAATCTCGAGCAGCACAGGCAATTTATGGCGGAACTTTTTGCACCCTTTAGCGAGGTCGCCCGAGACAACCCCTATGCTCAATTTACCGAGGCATATACAGCAACGCAGCTTGCGAGGGTAAGTGATTCAAATTACCCGCTGACGATTCCTTACACCAAACCTTTTGTCGCTAGAGATTCGGTCAATCAATCTGCCGCGGTTCTATTGTGTAGCGCTGGCAAAGCTCGCTCACTGGGCATTGCGCCTGCACATTGGATTTTCCTACAGGGCCTGTCAGCTCGAACCGATCAATATTTGTTACAAAGGCCCAATCCCGGAAGCTCAGAGGCAATGCGTCAGGCCATCGAAAATACCTTGTCCATGGCGCAAAGCAAAATCAGTGATATCGATTTATTAGACATCTACAGTTGTTTCCCCTGTGCCGTCACATCAGTGTGTGACATTCTCAATCTGCCAAAACACGGTTCACCACCGTTAACAATTACAGGTGGATTACCATTTTTCGGAGGGCCGGGTAATAATTACGCCATGCATGCCCTCGCGGAAATGGCCATAAAGCTGCGCCAAAGTAATCGCCGGGGCCTGATTACGGCCAATGGTGGAGTCCTTTCGAAACATGCAGCCCTGATTTTGTCAGACCTGCCCCATACGCCGGCAAACAACCCCATACGCTGGCCGCTCGAAGAGATACATACCACCGTTGAAGAACAGGGTGCAGGCTTGCCAATCTGCAGCAATCCAAAATCTGGTACTGTTATTACCTACACGGTAATCTACAATCAAAACGCCGCCGATCTGGGCATCGTAATGGGGCTCACGCCCAACGGAGAACGCTTCCTCGCCAGCAGCGTTGACCAAGAGATCACCCAATCTATGGCACTGGCGAATCCGATAGGACGTGTGGTGAAAACAAGCACTTGCGACGATAAACACAGCTTCACCTTTTCCCAAATACAAGGATAAAAAAGCAATGAGCAATCTCAATTTGACAGCAGATCAGGTTTTAACCACAACCAGAGCGGTCCGCAAGCGCATGGACTTCGACAAGCCAGTGGCGATGTCCACCCTGGAAGAATGCCTGCAAATTGCCATACAGGCCCCCTCAGGTTCAAACTCCCAGGGCTGGCACTTTGTTCTGGTTACCGAACAGGACAAAAAAGATCAAATCGCAAAGTGGTATCAGAAATCCTTTGCCGAGTATGAGGCAGGCCCTGCGCAACCCACCAAAATTCATCTCGATGACCCATCCATGGAAAAAGTGCAACAGCGTGTACTTGGGTCAGCGCAATACCTGTCAGAAAATATGGCCCGGGTGCCCGCGATGTTAATACCTTGCGCAACAGGCCGCCTGGACGCGCCTGAACTGCCACTGCCACATGCGGCGGGCGCCTTCGGGTCTATTATTCCGGCAGTATGGAGCTTTATGCTGGCGGCCAGGGAACGAGGCATAGGCACCTGCTGGACCACATTGCACCTGAACTATGAAAAAGAAATCGCCGAGCTGCTAAACATTCCTGCAGACTATACACAGGTGGCCCTCATCCCTATTGCCTATACCAAAGGAACCGACTTTAAAGTGGCTCCGCGAAAACCACTGGATGGCATCCTGCATACCAATCAATGGTAAAACACAGTAGTGCGTTATTGGTTGGCTAGCGCCGCTTGGGCCGCCGAGATTTCGTGTTGACTAAAAACACGAATCTCGTTTTTACGAAGTAATGCGGTGGTCACACCCACGCCGGCATTTTTTGTCCTCGAAAAAGACCCATCATAAATTACAGAACTGCCACAAGATGGACTGGCCTCAGACAAAACTGCAATTTTGATGTGGTGCTCTTTGCAAAGCGCCAAAGCCTGCTGGGCACCGCTGCGAAAATAGTCGGTGACGTCGGCCCCTGTCGAGGTAATAACACGGCCCTTTTGCGCCAGCACAGCATAGCCATCGCCTCCGGATATTTCAGCGGCAGGCCTTGGTATTGGCATTCCAGCATCAACTTCCGGGCATATTGACACCACTCTACCTGAACGTATCCACTCTTTCAGAATGTGTTCAGTTACCGTCAATGCGCGCCCGTCATAGCGAACACGCTTGCCAAGCAGACAGGCGCTGACCAGTATTTTATTCATATTGGATCTGTACTCCGGGGTGCCGAGCTGCGATATCAGTCAGGAGTTCGGGTGATATTCGACCATGCGCAAATACAAAAGACCCAGGGCACTTTGCATAAGTGAGTCTTCGATAATCCCCTCGATATCACAATTTTGTGCCAACTTCCGCAGCCGCTCGAAGGTGCGAATATAATTATCGCAATGTCGCTGGCGTAGCTCTGTAGCATACAAAACTTCGCTCAAACCACCTTCTTCAAGGAAATCACTACTTACAAATAGTCGCGCGAATAGCTCGCTGTCGCCCCGACTCGCGCGAGAAAAACTCTCATCCATCTGATCACGCGTTATTTTACCGCTGCCTACCGGTCCCTGGCTGGACACATACAACATGCCGGAAATACCACCGAGCTGATGTTTGACGCTCTCGGCAATTTTGAAAAAGGTTTCCTGCCGCGCATTCATTTCTGTCGCGGCAATTGAATGGGTTTGCATGGCGGATTGCTCGGACGTGCGGTGTAGCGCCTTGGTGTTATTGGCCAGCTCCCGCTGCTGCACAAACAAACCCAGGACCAGCCAAAGAAAGGCCAACGGCGCAAAAACACCTTCGAGGAAGCTGCCCATTGAATCTCTGGAAAACCCCATATCCGAACTGCCATCTCCAACACCCAGCATGTACCAGGCACCACCAGTCAGCCAGATGACACTGATCACCAGACCAAAGGATATACGCCAATCACCGTCGCGGAAAAAACAGATAATTTTTTGAGCCTGATTCATAACGTCCCTACTAAAATTCACAGCAAATATTGCCAAAGGGTTGATCGGGGGCAGGCATTATTCCCCCGCAGTGTCAGGCGATAATACCCCAGTTCTGATACGAGCGTAAATCGCTGTAAACAAGCCGCTTATTGCGATGTCAGCTCACGTGCGCCACTCACTTATTCAGCTGCCTGTATTCCCCTGCCCATATTTGCAACTTATCTCACATTTCGGCGATAAAACCAGCAAATACCATACCTCTACTGGAAGAATATCTGCTAATGTCGAGAGAGCTACGCGCTTTCTAATACGCGTCGCCAAACAGTACATAACATGGCCCTGCTGACTTACTTTCGGGAATAAAAATCAAAATGAACACATCCATTCGCCCTGTAAGCGTAATTGCCATCCTGACTATTCTGGCAGCTTGTGGAGGAGGCGTGTCAGTTGAAGAGCACATCACCCGGGCCAACCAGTTTATCAGCGAATCAAAATACGATTCTGCCATCATTGAATTGAAAAATGTCCTGCAGGAAGATAAGGAATCGGCGCAAGCCCGCTGGCTGCTGGGCAAGATCTACCTGGATTCCGGGGATGTTCGCTCCGCTGAAAAGGAATTGCAGCACGCGCTTAAGCTCAAGTGGCCCGAGGAGGATGTCATTCCAGCTCTGGCAATATCAATGCTTGCCCAGGGTAAATTTGATGAGGTATCAAAACTCAGAGCTGCCAGCCTGACGGCGCCGGCCAAAGCAAGCTTGTTGGCCAGCAAGGCAATGGCTGCCATGGGCAGGGGCGAATCCAAAAAGGCCGCCGACCTGACCCGAAGGGCACTTGAAAGTGCACCCGATTCAACAGCGGCTCTACTGGCCAATGCTCGAATCCTGGCAAGCCAGGGCGATATAGTCGGTGCCATAGACGTGCTGGATACATTGCTTGAAATCGACCCAAAAGATGCCGCGGCCTGGCAAACCCTGGGCGATCTCAGAATGCTACAAAAGGAACTGGAGCCCGCCCTGGTTGCCTATGACACTGCATTAAAGCTTAAGCCCAATAACTACAACGTTCTTTTCAGACGCGCATTGTTATCCTTGCAGCTTGGAGATACCGAATCGGCTCAGGCCGACACTACCGCATTGTTACTGGTCATCCCACAACATCCGGGCGGAAATTACATAGAGGGTCTTCTACACTTTCAGGCTGAGCGCTACGCAGATGCGGTAACGACACTGTCGTTGGCCGAACCGGTGTACAAACAATTCCCCCAAATACTATTTTTCTTAAGCAGTGCGCTACTAGTAGAGGGAGATATCGACCCGGCAGGCGTTCAGGCGTCACGATTCCACGATTTGCTCCCGGAAAGTATTCGCGGGCGCAAGCTACTGGCAACCATTCGCTTGCAACAGGGGAAATATCAGGAGGTGGAAAAACTTTTGCGCCCGGTAATTGACGCCAGGCCCAATGATGTCGATGCGCTCAATCTGATGTCCAACGCCCTGTTGCGCACGGGCAAAACAGATCAGGGAATCGCCATGCTGGCCAAGGTAGCCGAGCTGCAGCCAGACTCCGCTGCCGCCCAGGTTAGACTTGGGGCCGGCCTGTTGGTTGGGGGAAATACAGAGGATGCCACAGGCCACATTGAAGCCGCGCTAGCGCTCAATCCTGAATTTCACCAAGCGGACATACTGCTGGTACTCAACCATGTGCAAAAAGGCAATTTCGAGGCAGCCATAAAAGCAGCAAAAGACTACCGCCGGCGCAATCTCACCAGCGGTACACCGCTAAATCTTCTGGGTCGTGTCTATCTGGCAGCGGGCGACAAACCCAAGGCAAAAGAATCATTTGAGAAAGCCCTGGCATTAGATAAGGGGGATCCCGCCGCAAATAACAACCTGGCGCAGATGGCGATTGCCGATGGTAATCTTGTCGCGGCCCGAAAATACTTCAACACAATACTTGGGCACCACGAAAACTATTTGCCGGCGCTGCTGCAACTCGCATTACTGGATGCAAAAGAGCAACAAGAGGAGTTATTGATTGGGCACCTCGAACAGGCCATAGAGTTTCACCCGGAAGCGATTGAACCGCGAATACTTCTTGGACGTTACCATCTCAGTGAAGGCCGCCCCGAAAAAGTTGCCATTGTATTTAGCGACCTGAAAGACGCGCAGAAACAATTACCGCAGGTACAACAGTTAACGGCCCTGGCGCAATTGTCCGCAAACGAGCATGGGCAAGCAAAATATACACTCGAACAGTTAATAGAGAACTCACCTGATACTGCCTCGTACCATCACCTGATGGCTATGGCGAGCGCCGGCACAGGAGATCTACAGCGCTCAGAAAAGGAACTGCACCGCGCCCTGGAACTTGCCCCCAACTACCTACCTTCCAGAATCGCACTGGCTAAAATGGCAATATCCAGCGGCGACACCGTAGCGTTTGATGGGCACCTAAAAGAATTGACAGCGCTCGCTCCCGAAAACTCCGAAGTACTTCTTCTACGTGCCATTGCTGCCAGCCAGGATGGCGATCTAACTGCGGCCATTGAGCTTGCTGAAAAGGCCTACGAACTAGCCCCTTCCACGGCCTCCGTGCTTGCACTGGCCATGCACAAGGAGGCAGACGAGGACCCGCTCGGTGCCATGGAGCTGTACCAGAATTGGGCAGACAAAAACCCCGAAGATATCGTGGTGAGAATAGCACTGGCTGACAAATTATACCGCCAGGGAAAGACAGCAAAGGCTATGACACATTATGAACAGATTTTGGCCATCGATCCGGACAATGTTGTTGCACTAAACAATCTGGCCTGGCACATCCGCGAGCAAGACCCGGTGAAAGCACTGAGCTATGCGCGCAAAGCCAACAACATTTCACCGGATTCTGCCGCTATCCTGGACACGCTCGCTGTAGTGGAATTTGTGAATAAAGAGTACAGTCAGGCCCGGCGCAGTATCGAACGCGCTCTCTCACATTCGCCAGAAGATCCCTCACTTCGCTATCACTCTGCCATGATTCTGGCGGCACTCGATAACAAAACAGAAGCCACCAAAATTCTTGAAACGTTGACTAGCGAGGCGGCGGAATTCCCTGAATTGGCGGAAGCGCAGGCGCTACTGCAAACCCTCAGCGCGCAATAGCCTAACCCCTATTATGAGTGGACAGAAGATTGGACAGTTTGTCTTCATCGAGAAAACAGGCGTGCACCCCATAGGGCACTCTCTGGGGCAAATGCAGCCTGGCCAGTTCCGTCATGCTGGCAGCGTCGATGATCAACATGCAAGCGCCCGCCTCAGACATTAAAATATCAACCAGATAACCGTCGTCCTCGGCGGTGCACTGCGCCTTGGGCACGAATAGCGCTTCGCCACCGACATAGTCCCCATAGTCAAAATACTTAACGTCACAACGATCAATCAGATCGTACTTCATCACGCCTTTGCCCATGACGCCACCACTCCTTTCCTCGTCCAACAGGTATGCATAGCGAGATTTTTTACCCAGATAAGCCGTATTAAAACTGGGGCGCTCATAAAAATGTTCGCTCAAACAGCACTGCTCGGTAACCTCGCTGCTCTCCAGATTGAGACGATAGGTGTGCAAATTGGCATGCGGTTCCAGGGGAGTATGTATAGGTACCGAAGAAGGGTAAGAGGGATAAACCGGAGAAAATAATACGATATCGGTCCCCCCATCTTCACGGGTTTCTTCCCAACCGTTAATGGTGTGCCAGATATGGCCGGGGCGATCTGTGGTAAACCACTGTATTGGGTCGCCTTCGTTGTGGTCACGTTTAACCACCCCAAAACGCATTTTATACTCTGAATCAAAATAGAAGGGGCTGCGAAACTCCGACATCAGGTTTTTACTGTCGAAGCGCAGAGACAGGTCTGGAAAGATGATGTAATTCTCGGTGAGGAAATAGTCGTGTAAAAAAGCAAGCGCGGGCTTTTGCTCATCCAGGGGCGTTTGCCGCTTAAGATTACCTTGCGCGACAACCGTGTAATGCAGTTTGCCTGTCATGAGATCGGTACTGAACGTATGCCAATCTCCCGTCTGGGAATCGATTTTCGGGTGGGCGGTAAAAGGCGTAGTCAATTTTCCTGAAAAATCATCCCACTGCCCGTCGCCACTTATAACCATACGACCGTCACGCTCGGCTATTTCCAGCGCAAAGGGATAACCCGTTTCCTGTAGCGCATAGAGTTTTCCATGGTGATACTGGATAGCGGTTGTGGCAGAGCTGTTCTCCAGCGTCTCCAGACGTGGAATCACACCAAAGCGCTTCTTCAAGAGATCGAGAATTAACCTGAATAAACCCGGCTTGCCTGCGCCGGCCAGATCACCAAATTCCGGGTAGACACTACTGCCGTGTTCATTTTCGATTTTAAAGCGCGGCGTTCGTACATAGGTATTGGAGTATGTCGCCTCGCCATTTTTCACCTGTATCTGATGTAACATCCCCGCGCCATTAAACATATGCATACGGCTTTTGATTGTCTCAAATTGCGTATTGGTTCCGTTGCGAAGATAGACGCCACTAAAATCTGCCGGTATCTCTCCCTCAACCTCAATCGGTGCGTGCGACAGTTCGGTGTGCACCGGGGCGAAGCCTGCACCTGAATAGGGGCTTTGCCGATTGTAGGCCTCAATATCGAGTGCCTTATCGACACGACGATCGGCAAAGGCTAATAATGGGCGCGGCAGTACAAAAAGCATCGCGATCAGCACTATTGGAGTTGCTAAAAGCAAAAGCAATAACAAGGATAGAATAGAAGACATCATCGAGCTCCTGCCCAGAGGATTAACGCCCCTGGACCATTGTATTAATATGAATAAGTGCAATTGATAAATCGGTACCGACATTGACAGCTTAAGAGGTGAATATCCAGCCTTAGATATCGCCTCCAGATAATTATTCTGCCTAACATGCGGCAAAGGCGGTACATCGACCCAACTAAGACTTTAGGGGGGATAAACAACCCCGGAATTGGTTTATTATTATCGGCTAGGCATTTTTAAAATAACAGTGAGTCAATCTATGGACCTTGGCATAAGTGGCAAAAAGGCATTGGTCAACGGCGGCAGCGCGGGCCTAGGCAAAGGCAGTGCGAAAGCGCTCGCCAAAGAGGGCGTGGAGCTCTATATATCTGCCAGAGGCGAGGAACGGCTGCTTGCGACCGCCAGGGAGATCACTCAGGAGACGGGAGCCCTGGTTATACCCATCGTTGCCGACCATGCCAGCGATGAAGGGCGGCAGAAAATACTCTCTATTTGTCCCGAACCGGATATTCTTGTGGGCACCTGCTCACCGGCACCCTTTACGGAAGACTTTCGCAAGGTTACGGTTGCCCAGTGGCAAGAACACCTGGCGACAGGACTCATCAGCCCTATTGAGTTTATGCGGGCCACAGTTGACGGTATGTGCGAGCGAGGTTTTGGCCGGATCGTCAATATCTCAACCGGCGCATCCAAATTTCCTGCTGAGATACGGATACTCTCTGGGCCCCCTCGCGCTGCGCTATCAAACTATTCTGTGGCTATTTCAAAAACCTGCGCCAAACACAATGTAACGATCAATAATCTGCTCCCCGGTATGCACCACACCGCAACGTCAGCAGAACGATTTGGCGCGATGGCCAAGGAACAGGGCAAAAGCTATGATCAGATTGTTGAAGACTGGATTAAAGAATGGCGTATCCCGGCGGAAAAATTTGGTGATATTGATGATTTCGGTGCCATTTGTGCGTTATTTTGTAGCCAGCAGGCCAATTACATTATCGGCCAGAATCTGATCGTAGACGGCGGCGTCACCACCTCAACATTTTGAAACCAACACCCATCTCGTTTTTCAGGAGAACTTTGGCATGGCAGTAGTAGCGACAGACCTCAATTATTTCGACGGCGACACACTTTGCAAAGGCGTCTATTTTGCTCCTGAAAACGCCCAGGGCCCACTACCCGTAGTACTGGTTTGCCACGCCTGGGACGGTTTAATAGGGGAAGTTCGCGACAAGGCGACAAAGCTCGCTGAGTCAGGGTATATCGCATTCGCGATCGATGTATATGGCGATGGCAAGACCTTTAGCGATATGGCAACGCAGCTGAATGAGGCGTTGGGCCCTTTCATGTCTGATCGAGCAATGTTACTTGCTCGAATGCAAGCCGCACTGGCGGCCGCCAAAGAAATCCCGGGGGCTGATACAAGCCGTATCGGCGCAATGGGCTATTGCTTCGGTGGCATGTGTGTATTGGATCTGGCTCGTGCCGGGGGCACAGAACTCAAAGCGTCAGTGTCTTTCCACGGTGCGCTTTTGCCCAATGGCCTGGACACTCCCGCTAAGATAGACACCAAAATTCTCTGCCTACACGGCCACGACGACCCCATGGTTCCACCGGAACAGGTCAACGCGTTTACGGCGGAAATGACCGAGAAAAAAGCCGATTGGCAGTTTCTGTCCTACGGCAATACTGTGCATGCCTTTACCCGCCCGGATGCCAATTTCCCGGATGTTGGTGCCGTATACAATCCGCTGACTGACAAGCGATCCTGGCAGGCGATGTTGAGTTTCTTCGAAGAAGTGCTGTGAACATGAGTACTATCCCCGACGAAGCAGACATTACCGCTATCGCAGGACACCAATTCCCCGGCGGCCAATACACCATAGAACACTGGGAGAATTTCCTACTCACGGATTGCACCGGGGCCGAGCTGTTACCCGGCGGCATCGTCCACCCGGTTGCACTATTTCACATGCCTATTATCGGCGCTGGCACCAGCATTGCCGAAATGTTCGCCCTGGGAAAAGCCGAATCCGACCTTTCAATTATGATAGAAAGCTACGACTGGGAAATGTTTGAACCACTGCTGGAAGACACCGTGTACACAATCAGTGGCAGTATCCCAAGCGCTGCACGACACATAAATGATGAAGGCAACATCTTTGACCGCCTGCAATTTTGTTTTGAGGTACATGCCCCGGACAAAACGCTGGCTGCCCGAACGACGATTACCTGGCACTACACAAGGGATACTCTATGACAGCTCGAACGAAATACGCGGTAGGAAATACTCTGCCGGAATGGGTTATGGAAAGTGTTTCTGCACAGCGAATGAAAACCATGGCCGCCATATTGCGTGACCCCAATCCACTGCACTGGGATAGAACGGCCGTTGACTCCCTGCCACTGGGGCTGGGCAAACGCACGATCAACCAGGGCCCTCTGGGCCTGAGTTACATGATTAACATGCTGCACGCATGGATGGGCCCGCAAAGCATTCGCAGGATTGTCATGCGTTTTCCACAGGTTGTTCTGGATGGCGACCATGTCGTGGCACGAGGAACCATAACCGCTTTGCGCAATGACGGCGATACGCCACTGGCGCAGTGCGACATCTGGCTTGAGCACGAAGAGCGCGGCGTATTGCTCGAGGGAACGGCCACGGTCTCGCTAGTTGAGCCGGTCTAGCCCTTATCCCGTGTCGGCCGCGTGCCATCGATATAGTCATCTACCAGCACATGCATGCGCTGTGTGCGACTCTCCTGCCCTGCCAGATAGGCGCCCTTATAACCTCTGGAACGCATACCCAGCTGTTGCCCGGGGAAGATGCCCATATCCTGATCAATGGTCAGGCCCATGCTTTTTTCACCCGCAGCAAACACTTCGTGCTTCACGACTTCATCCCGCTCAATAATACCGGCAGTCGTTCGAACTGGATCGGTAGCACCCTCCGGGTTGGGCGCATACCACCAGTTATCAAATATGCACTGCTCAGGATCAGTAGGATGAGGCCTGGCACGGAGAAAATGAAAACCATCAACCCATACAGATACCGCAAAATTTGGGAACAAATTGTAATGGTAGGCGTCCGTTAACTGACTGTCGTTCAACTTGTCAAAATAGTGATAACCGCGCTGCGGTCCCAGTTTACGTCTCGCTTTCTGCAGCGCCTCCCGGGTGGCCTCTCCCCTGCCTTTGAAATCATCCGGGTCCAGGTCCCAATCTCGCAAGACACCGGCCAGTGGCTCACCAACGATACCTTCTTTGTCTATGGCTGGCCCGCCATAACCCCCCAGCATAATCATTCGGTTATGACCCTCTTCGCTCATATCAAAACGGGTGGTCTTGTAGCTGGTATCAATCCCGGAGTGAATACGCAGTTTCTCCACCGCCGCTCCCTTGGGACGATGTACGGTATTTACGTGGTATGACTCGTTAAAATTATCCATTACGACTTTCCAGTTGCACGGTGCAGTCGTTGTTAGCGCGACATAACGCTTCCAGTCCTGGATGCCATAGACGTCCCAGTCTCCGCAAATGGGGCCCAGGTAATCCTTCAAACTTTCACACTCTGGATCCATATTGATCCAGACAAAACCGGCAAAGGTATCGCAAGCGACTTCTTCAAGCCGAATCTTTCCGCAAGGGTTACCCGCCGGGAAGTCATCTGGGTCCTGAACAAAGTTGAGCTCACCATCAGTAGTCCAGGCCCAGCTATGATAGGGGCACACAAACCGACGGGCATGCCCCTTGGGTTTGTCGACCAGGCGCTGCCCACGGTGCTGGCACACATTGTAGAAGGCCTTGATATCGCCATCTGCCTGACGGACCATCAGGATCGACTCTGGCCCAACTTCTTCCTGCTGCCAATCACCAGGATTGGGCATTTCGTCTTCGCGCCCCAATAGCAACCAAACCTTACTCCACATATGCTCCATTTCCTGAGCAAAAAACTCTTTGGAGGTATACCGATGGCCTTCGATTTTGTGGTCGCGAACCGCTTGTTTGGGCCAGTCGGGAAGTTCGCTTGCCTTAATTTTATTGTCCATAGTATCCTCGATGAAACACCTGACATCTTTAGCAGAAAAAATAAACCGACCCAGAGAATAAACCGGGAAGCATTGCAAGTCACTAAGCTAAAAGTCGTAGGGGGAAAATCCCGCCCTTTGACATAATATTAGCCATCCCACG
This sequence comes from Halioglobus sp., assembly GCA_036961345.1. Taxonomy (GTDB): domain Bacteria; phylum Pseudomonadota; class Gammaproteobacteria; order Pseudomonadales; family Halieaceae; genus JBALVT01. The sequence goes on along the minus strand of JBALVT010000005.1, from coordinate 7,313 downwards.
CCCACAATCAGTAGAGAGAAAAAACCATGCCCTCAGACCAAGCCGCCGATCGGATCGCCCTTCAAGACCTTATGCTCAACTACGCCGCCGGTGTTGACGAACGCGATTTCGAGCGCTACAAAGCCTGCTTCGCCGAGGATGTAGAGGTTTTTAATTTTGGCGCCCAGACCTTCCATGGACTCGATACGTGGCTGGACTATGTCTGGGAGGCGCTGGAGAACTACAGTTCTACTCAACATTTGCTGGGCCCGCAGCTGGCCACAATAGAGGGCGATCGCGCCAAAACCCGCTCCGACGTACAGGCTTTGCATTTCACCAAGGACGACACCCCGAAAAAATTCATCCTCTGGGCTACTTACAATACCGACATGGCGAGAATTAAGGGGCAATGGAAAATAATCCGTCATGATTTGTCGGTACGGGGCACCCACACCGACTGAACGATTATCTCCCCTTGAACTTGGGCAGCCTGCCCTCTTCATAAGCGTTGATAGCCTCTGCATGATCTTCGCTGGGGCGTGTTATCAGCATATGTGACGAGACCATATCCAAATGGGTATTCAAATCCATGGCTAAACTCTGCTTCACTGCGCGCTTCACCAAGCGCACTGCCAGGGGGGCGCGCTCGGTAATTTTTCTGGCAAAGTCCATAGTGCGCTCCAGAAATTTATCATCGGGAAACACCTGATTGACCATGCCGATAGTGAGAGCCTCTTGCGCCGTGATTGGCTCAGCGGCCATGAAGAGTTCCATCGCTTTGGACTCTCCGACAATTCTCGGCAGGAAATACGTACCGCCATTGCCCGGCACCAAACCGAAGGCGGTATAACTCACTCTAAAATTAGCGCTCTGCGCAGCAAAGCGCATATCGCACTGTAAACTCACGTCTACCCCGGCTCCCGATGCCAAGCCATTCACCGCGGCAATAACAGGCTTGTCTATCTCCGCCAATTTTTTGGGTATCGCGTGTAGACGATCCCAGAATTGCTCTTTGATCTCTACCGGTGAAGGGACGGTGTGGCCACCGAGTTTGCTGGTATCACCGCCGCGACAAAATGCCTCGCCCGCTCCGGTGATAACGACAACAGCGACATCTTTGTTGGTTCGGCATTCCTCCAATGCAGCAACCCAGGGCGGCAGCATTTCTTCATTGATAGCGTTTAAAACCTCCGGACGATTAAGCGTTATAGTGGCAATTTTATTGTGTATATCCAGAAGAACGGGAGCACTCATGGTTAATCCTGTTTGATACTTTATTGGCTCACTCGAACTATGAACGCTGCATATATTTATCGAGTGTGTTGTGAAAGTGGCGAATTCTGACTTCCTGATAATTCCCCAACTGAATTTCTCCCGACTCCAAGGATTTCAGGCCTTTATGAATCTGTGGCAAATTACTGAAATCCTGATCAAACACCCGGGCAAGACCTTCTGCTACACCATCAGTTTCGGCAAAACTCTGATCGGCACCGACAAAAATGGTTGCACAGTCGCGCGGCCGCGGTTCGCTTTCGGGATAGCGCATCATTAGAAATATCTCCATGGTGCACTGCTCATGATCGTCCTCGAAGGGTAAAAATCGGTAAGTGAGGTTGGGCCTAAACCCCGCCCAGGGCGCAAAGTTGGGGAATACTGAATATAGAATCGCGTCCAGCACTTCACTGTGCGTCGCAATCGACGCCATGTCTTTTTGATAGAGCTCGGAAAATCGCCGGATATTCATTTCCCCAAGAAACTCCCTTGCGGTTTTGCCCTCGGGAACCTTCTTCAGACGATCGTCCGACAATACTTCGTTAACCGACAACCACTGATCCGCCGATTGCTGCTGCGTAGCATTGGGAAGGTGGGGACTGATCAAACCCATAGGGGTGATGGTGCGGCTAATATTTTCATTGAAACAATCGTATTGGGAATTGGCATCCGCGGTGTAAAGCAAAAGCTGAGGATGCGTGGCAACCGTATGATATGACTCTATAAAGGCCTCGTGAGCCAGTTTCCAGTTGCAGCGCAAAACCTTTTTGAGATGCAAACCCTTGTAGGTGTCCTCTGGAGTCCAGCGTTCAAAATGCTGGGGCATCACCCCCATATACTGGGCCAGTGACTCACATTCTGGGTCCATATTGATAAAGATCCAACCGCCCCAACTCTCCACCTTAACCTCAGGCAAATCGAAGTTATCACTATCGATATGTGGGAAGTCCCACTGACAAGGGGCACCTAAAAAGGCCCCTTCGCGATTCCATGAAAAACCGTGGAAAGGACATTTTATGCCGGCGCTATTACCCGCTCCCGATTTCAGCTGCCGGCCGCGGTGTAAACAAGCATTCAGGTAACCCTTGATCTGCAGGGATTCGGTACGCATCACAAAAATGGACTTGTCCGCTATCTCATGTGTATAAAAATCACCGGGCTTGGCAATTTCGGTTTCGCGACACACGACCTGCCACACCCTGGACCAGAGATTCGCTTTTTCACGCTGGTAATAGTCAGCGCTAAGGTAACGATCGGTCGACAATGCACCCGACCCTAGAAACGTATTGGTGTTCTCGCGAAGCGATTCCGGCACCGGATTAGTTTCCAGATCGAGCAGCGCCTGATAGGAAATGGCCGGGGATCGCGCCATTGATGCATCACCTGAACTATTGTTATTCTCGGCCATAAGCTGGTTCTACACTCCGACGGAAAACGTTAAGATAACAGAAAATCCGCCCCCTCCACACCACCAAAAGTTCTAAAGAACTGATATTGGAGCAACAAAATAGCCATGCGCCAACACCCAAAATCCATTCTTATTACCGGTGCGTCCAGCGGTATCGGCGAGGCCTTGGCACACCATTACGCTTGCGCCGGCACTACGCTATTTATCTGTGGCCGCAATGCGGATCGCCTCAACGCAGTAGCGCAGCAATGTGAAGAACGCGGCGCCGAGGTTTCAACCTGGGTGGGCGATGTCAGCGATGAACAGGGTATCAAAACCTGGATTTATGCCTGCGACCAACATTGCCCCCTCAATCTCGTGATTGCAAATGCCGGCATAGCGCTGGGCTCTACAACAGTTGAGGGTTTGCATCAGGCGGCTGTCGATTCTTTCCAGATAAACGTCACCGGTGTATTTAACACTGTACATCCAGCACTGGAAGTCATGTCGCAGCGCAGACCTTACCCGGTAATTGACGGCCAAGTTGCTATGATGAGCTCTGTAATGGGCTATGTTGGCATGGCGAGATCACCGGCTTACTCAAGCTCAAAAGCCGCGGTTAAACACTACGGTGAGGCGCTTCGAGGAACTTTCCGCGGCATGGGCATTGGCGTATCTGTTATTTGCCCCGGCTATGTTGCCAGCAGTATGACCGCTCCAAACACCTCCACTATGCCCTTTCTTATCTCGGCGGAAAAAGCCGCGCACATTATCGCGCGAGGTTTGGCCCGTGATAAGGCGCGCATCACTTTCCCCTGGCAAATGGTGATGATTACCCGTTTTTGTTTGAACCTGCCGGCGTTCATCGCCGATAGATTGAACAAACCCTGGGGAGTCGCGAGAATGGAAAACAACCCACCACCCGCGCCCTAACCAGCATTGCGCCAATCTGCATTGCGCCAATCTGCATTGCGCCAGGTACCATGAAAACAAACCGGCACACGGTGCGAAACATGTGCGCGGGCCAGCGGCCCGGCGCTGATCTTTTGCGCATCAAACACACACAGCGCGCTGGTATTGGCCTGCAAGTCGTAAACACAGGTCAAAACATAACCCTCACCCTCAGCCGCGTCTGCATTTTTTGGCACAAACATTGGCTCGGATACATGGCCTTCCGTAAAGGCAAAGGTATCGGCTTTGTTTGTTGTCACATCAAAATGCACAATGGCGTTATAAACCCAGTCTCCGTCGGGGATGGTAGCTTCAATCGTGCGGTCGGTGGAGGTATACCAACCGTGGCGATATTCACGCATGGCGTAGCGCGGATCTATAACGGGGAATTCAGCGCCCGGCTCCCCAATGCGAACCATCTGCACTTTCGAATTTTCTGCGTTTAAGTCTATTGTCCAGCGGGTCAACGACGGATGCGTGGGCTCTGTGGGATTGCCATCCATATCGGGAAACAAGGGAGCATGATCGAAATGACAGGCATCCATGGTGATAACACCATCCTTGTCATAGCCATTCATAAAATGGAATACGTAACAGGGTTCTCCCTCTATCCAGCGAATATCTTCCGGTGAGCCATCTCTTGGCATAACCCCAACCAAGGTAGGTTTCTCAGGTTCCCAGGCAAAGGGTGCCTGCCCTGACATCGCCCGATCCATAGAACCGGTCAGGGGCATAATGGGAAAAACAATATAGTTTTCTGTCACCACAAAATCATGCACCATAGCCGAGTAAGGTGCCTTGAAAATATGCGACTCGGTCATGTGCCCTTCTTTGTTGACGCGGTACAAACCCATGTCATCCGTAAAGGGCCCGGTCGCCATATAGGCGTAAAAGAGCATTTCCCCGGTCACAGGGTCCACTTTGGGATGCGCTGTCATAGTGGTTGTGAGCTTCCCATAAAAACTCCAGGCACCGTGAGATTCCAGCGTATCCGGATCCATTTCAAAAGGTAGGTGGCCCTCCTCCAGCAGCAACATACGATCGCCATGCAGGACAATCGAGGTATTGGCCACGCCCTCTTTATCAGTCAAGACAAAATCCAGATATTCGGGGTCAGTGTCCAGTGGATTCATCCCACTGAACAACGACTCGCCGGTACGCTGTTCTATCTTGAAACGCTCGGTACGCGCCCAGCGGTTTTTATGGCTGACCTTGCCGTTGTTAAACGTAAAGGCATGCACCATGCCGTCGCCGGTAAAAAAATGATAATCATTTTTCGGCGGCACCTGAACATTGGGCCCGTTGCGATAAAACGTGCCGTTGAGGTCCAGCGGCATCGTCCCTTCAATGATCAAATCCGGCGCGGTGCACTCGGCTGTAAGAGGCTCGTAATAGCCTTGTAAAAAAGGATCATTGGGCCATGGTTTCATCGCAACCTCCCCTGTTTACTAAGCGTTGGAACGCCAGGCGCCGTGAAAACCGGCCGGCACGCAGTGTGACAGACGAACCGTCGCCAGCGGCCCTTTGGCAAGGTTCAGCGCATCCATAATCTGCAGAGAACTGGTATGAGTTTCAAAGCTGGTAGTAACCGTCAGTAGGAAACCTTCTCCCTCAGCGGCATCGTCCGACTTGGGCACAAACAACGCCTCGGATGTATTGCTCTGGCCGAAAGACCAGCGGTCTACGGCACCGGTTTCGTGATCGAAATGACCCACCGTATTAAAATAGCTATCGTTGGATTCCATAGTGCTGGCCAGTTTTCCATCGGGCGAGGTATACCAGCCGTGCCGATATTCTCTTCCCATGTAACGCGGGTCGACCTGGGGGAATTCAGATTCGAACTCATCAATGCGCTCGAATTCCACACGCGGCTCAGCGGCATTCATATCGATGGTCCAGCGATTCAGGAAGGGCTGGGACTTCCCGGTAGCGCTTCCGTCAAGTTGGGGAAACAGGGGCACTTGCTCAAACTGGCAGCCATCGACAGTAATCACACCGTCTTTATCAAAGCCGTTCATGAAGTGAAAGACAAAGGCCAGGTCCATATCCAGCCACTGAATATTTTCCGCTGTACCGCCATTGCGCGGCAGAACGCCAATCTTCACCCCCTTTTCGGGCTCCCAGGCAAATGGCGCACCACCTTCCATAGCCCTATCAAGACTGCCGGTAATCGGAAAAACCGGGATCAGTACGTAGTTTTCGGTCACAACAAAGTCATGAATCATCGATGAATACGGCGTGGGGATGTGCACACTCTCGGTCAAAACCCCGTCCGGATTAACCTTATGCAACATAGCATCAGGCGCAAAAGGACCTGTCGCCATATAGGCAAAAAACAGCATTTCGCCCGTTTCTGTGTCGATTTTGGGGTGCGCAGTCATTGCCGTATTCAACTTCCCACGATAATTCCACGTGCCAACCGATTCGAGTGTTTCGGGGTCAATCTCATAGGGCTGATGCCCCTCTTCAAGTGCCAGCAACCGGTCTGCGTGCCAGACGATGGCAGTATTTGCCAGCCCTTCTTTATCTACCAGCACAAAATCAGAATATTCCGGCTCGCAGTCAAAGGGGTTCATGGCATTGATAACCGCACGCCCCTCTTTATCCTCTATGTTCCACTTGGCCGTTCTCACCCAACGGTTGTTATAGCTGGCTTTGCCATCTTTGATGTGAAACCCGTGCACCATGCCATCGCCGGCAAAAAGGTGGTATTCGCCGCGTGGGTTAAAGCGCTGATTGGGCCCATTACGGTACAAAGTACCACTCAATTCGGCCGGTATTTCGCCCTCTACAACCAGGTCAGTGGCAACACATTCCATCTGAATAGGGCCATAGGGGAACGTCAGAAAGGGGTTATCCTTGGGCATTGGCTGAGCCATAATATGATCTCTTAATTGATTATTGACGTTGTAAACATAGCATCCGATTTTTATGTTTACAATAGAAACATTGTGTATTGTTTGTTAACATCCCAAGTAATCAAAGCAAAGGGGCCCCGCAGTGGCTGTAGCAAAAACAAACTACCACCACGGTGACTTGCGAGCAGCATTGCTGGAAGCTGCACTGGACATTATTACCGAGCGCGGCCCACAAAAGCTCACGATAAGAGAAGTTGCGCGTAAAGCCGGTGTCTCACATACGGCCCCCTACCGGCATTTCGCCAATAAAGACGACCTGATTGTGGCAGTGGTAAAGCAGGGGTTTGAACTGATGAGCCAGACCATGCTCGACAAGAAGACCGCCGCTGAAGCAGACCCCATCAGCCAGTTCGCCGCCTCGGGAACGGCCTATGTCGATTTTGCACTGCAACACCCCGCCTACTATCGGGTGATGTACAGCGGCGACCTGCTGACCAGCACGGGCCAACACACCTTGCAGCACACCAGCGCCGAAACATTTGCCGAACTGGTCTCGGATGTGAAAACCTGCCAGGAATTGGGCATTATTCGCACCGGCAACCCAACACTACAGGCACTGTCTTTGCTGTGCACCATTCATGGCTTTGTCACCATGGTGATTGATAACCGCGTCAGCTCACTACTGGGCGAAGGCTATCCGGTCGACGCGATACGGGATGTGATTCTGACCACGATTTTCGAAGGCCTTGGCGGAACACAGGCAATTGCCCCGTCTACCTAGGGGGAATAGTACTTACTTGAAGGTGGTCATTTATCACCCGCAGGCCCTACTTGTCGATACGGCTGGGCGGCCCCCCCCAATCGGT
>JBALVT010000059.1:0-21423 GCA_036961345.1 Halioglobus sp. | reverse complement strand
GCCCCTTGCACCCCATCCAACTTCACCCAAGTTGGAGGACACGCAAGACTGGACGGAGTTCTCTCCGTCGGCAACTGTCACCATGTTCGCTCCCGAAAGCTGGACCGATGGATTTGTCAATTCGGCCATGTTGTATGTCACCTACAGTGAAGGTTTTAAAGCTGGCGGTTTCAGTGATTTCGGTCTCGATGAACCAACCGTTTTCGACCCGGAAATTGTGCAAAACACTGAGTTCGGCTTCAAAATGGAATTGGCTGACAACCGGGTTCGCATGAACGGTGCGATCTATTCGATGGATTATGACGACTTACAGCTGGGTGTTACTCGCATTTTTGGCGAGCTCGATACCAAATTTGGCATTACCAACGCAGGTAACGCAAAAATGCAGGGCGTGGAACTGGAGCTGGTATTTGTCCCTACGGCCAATCTCTATCTGAGTTTTACCGGCAGCTATATTGACGCAGAATACAAAGAGTTTGACGACGAATTCGTTAACAGCGACGGTGACGTAGAGCTCACCGATCGCACCGCAGAATCCTTCAACGGCCTACCAGAACAAACCTACTCCTGGGTTGCACAATACGACTGGGATACCAATTTTGCACTTATCACGCCGAGAATCAGTGGCTACTACAAAGATGAAATCTATATCGGACAGGAACCCGCAGCATTCCTGTTTGAAGACGACGCCACACTGGACAGCTACACCGTGTGGAATGCAAGAGTTGCCATCGCCTCACATCAGGTTGAGGGCTTGGAAGTCGCCTTTTATGCCAACAACTTTACCGATGAATTCTTCTACGGCACCGGCAACGTGAACGCCAGTAACATCGGCGCCGCCTCTGTCATCCGTGGCAAGCCGAAAAGCTACGGCATTGAATTGTTTTACGCCTGGTAGCACGGAAACGCTGTTAGAAGGTAATTAATCGATAGGGTTCTGTGCCATCCCACTGCGCGGCTTCGGCCGCGCAACGCGCATATTCATCCATAAAGCCCTGATCAAAAGGCATTAGCTCAATCGCAAGCCCCTTCATGGCGGGCGAGCTCATGTACACATAAGCGGTATCTGGCCCTGGCAGTATACGGCCGGTTTCGTGCATACCTCGCCCCTGGCATTCAACAATGGCAGCATCAACGTCCTCAACCATATACGCTACCTGCTGCAATACCTGGGCCTCCTCACCACGCTCGTAAAAATAGCGGTAGGGGGAAGGGGCATCATTGGTTTGATGAATCAGCTCAATCTGAACACCCTGGTGATAGGCGAGACCAACACTCATCATAATATCGCTCTCCTGGCCATTCATCACCGCTTTGGCCGGCACATTGCGGTAGCCCCACCAGGGCCCAACACCCATTTGTTGTATCCAGCTTTCCATTGCTTGATCCAGATCTTGCACGAGAAAACCCCACTGCCTGACCGGCCCCAATATCGTATCTGCGAACATGATTGACTCCCGAAAAATCATATAGCGCCAGTCGCAATCAAGAAGCTGCGATCTGACCGTGGAATGAAAACCCTACATGAGTGTAGTTGATAGCTCAAACGTCTATAGATATTCGCCGATTAGATCATTCCATTGGTCCGACAGAATGGTAAATTGCCTGTCTAATTAACACTATTGGAGTCACAGAATGTCAGAAGCGGTAGTACTGTCACTGGATAACGGCATAGCGGATCTTCGTTTGAACAGGCCAGAAAAAATGAATGCCATCGATGAGGGCATTATGACTGGCCTGCGGCAATCCCTGGAGAACATTCGCCAAAACCCGTCTGTTCGCTGCGTGGTGATTTCTGGTAACGGCAAGGGTTTTTGCGCTGGTCTGGATTTTTCAAATTTTGGTGACATGCTCAGCGGCGAACTCACTGCCGAAGGCGTGGCGGAAGCTTATGAAGATTTGAGCCCGGCTGGCGCCAACCAGGTACAACAATTGGGCTGGGGTTGGCAGGAGTTATCGGTTCCCGTTATCGCTGCCGTACACGGCGCAGCCCTGGGCGGCGGACTGAACGTTGCTCTGGGGGCTGATATCCGCATTGTTCATCCGGAAACCAAAATGGGATTTGTAGAAATTGGTTTTGGCCTCTTACCCGATATGTCCGCCACCCAGTCTCTGCGCCGGTTGGCATCACTGGACCGAATAAAGGAGCTGATATTTACCGGACGGAAATTCACCGGAAGACAAGCGCTGGATTATGGTCTGGCAACAGAACTCAGCGATACCCCCCTGGAGGCGGCAATGGAAATGGCTCGGGCCATTGCCGGACGCAATCCGGATGCGGTGCGCAAAGCCAAGGAGCTTTTGAACCAATCAGCATTGGTTGACGTACGCGATGGCCTGATTGCCGAGAGCAATTGCTCGCGTACAATGATGGGCACCCCAAATCAACTGGAAGCCGTGATGGCGAGTCTGGAAAAACGCCAACCCGTTTTTGCAGACACATAGCCCCGAAAACCCCACGCTGGCACTCTCAGAAAAGGGAACACTACAATGAAAATCATCACCCAAATCCAGATATCTATTGTCGGTTTTGCGCTACTGTGTCCAGTGGCCTCCGGCCAGGCCAATTTGCCTGCGGACAATCCATGGGTAGCAAAAAGCGCCTATCCCATCTCGCATCACAATCCAGCGCAGACTGATGTAACACCCGTGAACGGCCCAACACGTGGCAAACAGCTTACGCTCGGCGATGTGAAAACGGTTCCGCTGCTGTGGTGCTCCGCACCAATATATAAACATATCGGTACTGATACCGTGGTGGTCGCTTCAAACCCATTGGGTTTGGTCAAGGTTAGAGCGACCGGTGAAGATTTTGAACTCATCTCAAATGTCCCCTATCCAGGGCGTGAAGATGTACATAGGGAAGGCAGTGACCAAAAAATCATGGAGGTTATGTCTGCCATCGATGTGAACCGCCGAGAAAAACAGGACTGGCGCCTGTTGTTTAACAGCTGGCTCATGTACTACAAACTCAATATCAATTTGCGCACCATGCCATCCGGTGCCTACGCTGTCTTTGACAAAGAGGGGTATCACTACGCATCTTATGACTTGCAGCACCTCGTTAAGTCTTTTGACAACAATCAGGTAAATGAGCCACTACTGCCGGTGAAACATGCCAATATCGTCGAACAGCTTCCGCTGGCAGATCAAGAAGGCATTGAAAAAATACTCGGCCTGAGCATGACGTATGACGGCTATATTGTTGCGGCTGCCAATGGCGCGGTCATTGTTGCCAACCGGGATTTGGAAGTTGTGGATTACAAACTTTTCCCCGGTGAGCACGTGGAAAACTCGATCGCTGTTGACGAAGACAATGGCATCTATGTAGTGACGTCAGTCAATATGCACAAACTGGTATGGACAGGAGAATCAATCTCCCAGGAAAGCGCAGACGGTGCCTGGAGCACGGGCTATGACGTAATGCCCGAGGGCGAGGCGCTGTCTATGGGTGCCGCTTCACACGGCTCGGGGACCACACCCGCGCTCATGGGATTTGGTGATGACGAAGACAAGCTTGTCATAATTTCAGATGGCAACCCTGATAACGCACAGATCGTTGCCTTCTGGCGCGATGAAATTCCCACCGAATTCAAACAAAAGGCAGGCACCAAATCTCGGCGCATCGCCGACCAAATTCCTTTTACCCTGAGCAAAACAACGGTCGAAGCCTCGCCAACGGTTTACGGCTATGGCGTATTGGTGGTCAACAGTACCTATCCCGAGCCCGGACCGATTTCTTTGGACTTAATCAGCAATGCCTTCCTGGCGGGTACAACACGAAAAGCCCCTACGGGCATTCAGAAGTATGAATGGCAAACCGCCACGAATCGCTTTGTTGAGTCCTGGGCCATCGCTGAGGTAGACAATACAGACTGGATGCCCCCTGCTGTTTCCAGCGCCAACGGTCTGGTCTATATCGCCAATAAACAAAACGACACCTACGAATATTTTGCAGCAGACTGGATTACGGGTGAAAAAAAGGCCACCTGGACCTTTCCCAACGACAGTGTGCTGTGGAATACCTGGGGCGGCATAACGGTATTTTTGGAAGACGGCGATTTTCTATTGGGTGGATTTTTTGCGATCAAACGGTACGATACGAGTGATCTGCGATAGAAATAATTACACGGAATATAATGGCTGATCTTTACCGATGCTTTAAAATAATCCTATAGGAATACCGGCTAATTTTTTTCGAAAAATCCTCAGGTTATGATACATGAACAAATTAATCGGTTTAATCCTGGCCTTCGCATTAATAACCACAAGCGCGTCCGGCAATGCGTTCCAAGAGGCCAAACTCAATATTCTCGGCCAGCAGATTGTCGGCAATGACCTACTGATTCGATTGGAAAGCCTGGTTTACGTACGAAGCTGGGGCGGCCATGGCACCGGCGCCGACAAACAAACCGGCTATATCGCCAGATACAATCTGAACACACAGAGGGTCGATATCTATGGCCCGCTTTATCGCAACGACGATGAGATACACTGGCAAGACCTGGTACAAAACAAGCAATTGAATGTACGCATGGAAGATACCAACGGGGAGCTAATCAACCCTGAACAATGCACCGCGACTCGCGTGGTAATGTATCGACCCAATGCTCTCGAAATCGGCAAGCCCGGGGCAGGCTGTCGCCAAGAATCGACTGATGAGTGGCTGAACTCAGTGGCTGCGGCAGCCAGAAACATGATCGGCCCAAACGGTGGTGTTTTCGATAAGGTCACGCTGGACAAAAAATTCTACTTACCATCCTTCGAAGCTCGTTACTATCGCGGAGACCCGGCACAATCGGTCTCACCGCAAGGTGGAGAGTATCGCAAGGAGTACACGACATTTTCACTCGGGGACAAAACCTACAACCGCGCAGAATTCGGATTTTATTTCGAACGAAAATCCGACAGCCACCTGAAAAATCCAGCTGAACTCGCAACGCTTTATCCAAAACGTTGCAAGGCATCTTTAGGTCAGGACAAAACAATCCCAATTTCCGTTAACGGAGAGCTAAGATTTATTTGCAGCAAAAACGCGCATTTTGAAATAAAAACTCCGCAGGGGGACATTTTGAATAGGGCAGCCCATAGTGATCAGGGGAGTAGAGGGTTCATGCACTCACCAGCTTCCAATACGGTTTATTGGATCAAGCGCAAGAGTATAAATAGCATGGACGCGTTGCAGCTGACGTCCTGGAACTACCAAACCAATACTCTAAAAGATTCGCTAATATCTTTTAATCCGCTGTTCCTGAAAGGCTTTTTTTCCGGAACCTTCGAGCCTTTAGAAGCACAGGAGTTGTAGCATCTGCCTAAGCACGCGCTGGCCTCTCTAAACTTCCAGGCTCGCCCGGTATTTTTAGCCACTGCATCTTCATAGTAAATACCTTCCCCGGATTCCGAATTTTATTGTGTAGCGCAAAAAGCGTGCGAGCTTGAGCCACGCAAGTACTTCGCGCAATGGCATATCCACCCAAAATTAATGCCAATATCTAACGCTCTATGTAACCTTTTTGGCACTCGCGACGAATACGGTACAAACCCATTAAAAAAAAGAGAGCACGACCATGATAAAACACACCCTATTTGCCGCAGGACTAGCACTATCGAGCACACTGGCAGCGGCGCAGGACACTGCACAATACGAAATAACCATTACCAATATCACCCCGGGACAGACCTTCACCCCCCAACTAGTGGTAACACACCCCAATAACTACTTTATGTTTCGCCTGGGAGAATCAGCGAGTGAAGAGCTGGAAATACTGGCTGAGGGCGGTGACACAGCGCCGCTAACGGATGCTGTTGCCAATATCGCTACGGATGCCCAAACCATTGATGGCCTACTCGGCCCGGGGGAGACAACGTCAATAATCGTAAATGGCATACCCGGGCAAGGCTTTGTCTCAGTGGCGGCAATGTTGATACCCACCAACGATACATTTATGGCCGCCAACCACATTCGACTGCCCTCAGCCGGCGCCAAAATGCGAATGGTACCTGCCTACGATGCCGGCACTGAGGAAAATGACCAGAGCTGCCAACACATACCGGGACCGCGCTGTGGCGGTGAAGGTTATGTAGGCGCACCCGGTGAAGGAGATGAGGGCTTTGTGCACATCGGTAATGGTTTCCACGAACTTGGCAGCGAAGATGCCGATGGATCTGAAGTTCTTGGCCCACAATCCTACGATTGGCGGAACTCTGTGGCCCGAATCACTGTCAGATATATGAATTAGGCGATAGGGATTTCCCAGGCCGCCCTTCCGGGGCGGCCAATCAGGGTAGAAATGGCAGTAACTGAGAACGCTGCATTCGCGGCAGACGAAGAACGTTGGTCGACATTAATGGTGAGCGCACAAGCTGGCCATGAGGGGGACTATCGCTGTCTACTTGGTGAACTATCTGAAGTTGTTTTACACTATCTGGCCTCACGCATTGGCCCGCAGCACTACCTCGACGACTGCGTACAGGAAACACTCATCGCAGTTCACCAGGCCCGCCACACCTATGACTCAAGTCGACGATTTCGCCCCTGGCTGTTTGCTATTGTGCGGCATAAGGCAGTTGACGCTTTGCGTAAGAATCAAACTGTTCAAAATACTGCTGAACGACAGCGAAGCTTCGAAGAAGTCGAAACAGGCAATGAACAAATTGAAAACGGCGTTATGAGTGGCCGTTTGATAAACTCACTACCATTAGACTACCGCGAAGCGATAACGTTAACCAAGATTGTTGGGCTCAGTACTGCTGAGGCAGCGACCCACCTTGGAATATCCCAAAGCGCATTGAAGGTGCGAGTACATCGCGCCATAAGCAAGCTACGGCAAATGATGGAGGCGGACACATTGTGAGCAAACATAATGCATTGATCGATTCGCTCGCCACCGATCTGCAGCCATCCGGGCGCTCCTGGAATATTAATTTGCTGGCCTCCACCTGGCTGCTGTTCAGTGCTGCCTATGTGGTAATCGTAGCGCACGTACTTGGCCCAATACGCCCTGAAGCAATAACGCAACTACAAAACGAACCACGATTTTTACTGGAGTCGCTACTGGGCATTGCCGCCATAACACTCACTGCGCTGAGCGCCTTCAGAGCCGCGGTGCCTGGCGCTCTGAGTCGTCCACTGATAGCGGTGACGGCGGGCCTGATCGTGTTGTGGATTTTGAACTATGTGGCGGGTATTTATAGCCCGACGCTGGCACCCAGCATGGCTGGAAAACGGGAGCACTGCTCTCTGGAAACATTTTTTTATGCAACACCACCTATGATCGCAGCATTTTTATTCGCGAGGCGACTATATCCACTGCAACCGGCAAAGACCGCACTACTGGCAGGTTTAGCGGCCGGTATGTTGCCGGCACTGTATATGCAGATTGCCTGTATGTATGAGCCTGTCCACATTCTCAAGTTTCACATTCTACCCGGCCTGACGGTGGGTTTTGCCGCGCTGGCGGTGACGTTTGGATGGTTAAAATTGCGCACCAGCGGCAAACACCAGGCCCAGTAGCACTGCGGTTCACCTGGGCATGGTAGTCATCATAAAACCTGTTAGTGCAGCGTAATTTGGCGACAAAGTTGGCACCACTTCCTTCTTAACGTCGTCAAGCAGACCAACATAGGCTCTATAAAATTCCCAGGACGGCGTGGGTTTGTACGCAAAATCTTCTATCTCAAGAAAAGATAAAATGCCCTTGGCTGTCGTAGGCTTAACAAAGGCTTCCTTTTTTGGTGCAAAATAAAATGGCACCGCAGAGATCACCGACCACTTGGCTATCTTGTGGTGGCTCAGCATTCCCAGGATTTCTTCAAAACCGCGCTTTTTTTGCCTGCCGTAAAGGCGTTTTTCAAAGGCATCTGCCAACGCCTGTTTTTCATGGGAATTCAGTGCCTTGACGAAGTCCCGAAATTTCGGTTTTTCAAACATGGACACCATCGACGATCTGCTGACGATTTTGACCAGAGCCTCGGCAATTAATTCCGGCCGGTTGAAGTTCTCTCGGGCCAGATTTTGTTGTGCGTATTCGGTCAATTTCTCGATGGGGTGCTTTTTCTTTATTGACGCAAGCCCCGGGTCAGCGAAACCTCCCGGGTAGGTCTGGAGAAATTGAGCCTCAGCTGCCCTCAGTTTTTGATAGTTCATCGCACTCCTCCACTCAGTCGTTCCCACATTCTGGCACACCGGATCCGCATTAATATTAACAGGCTCCATTTTTAGCACACACCGACCAGAATTTCCCCAACCGGCGCACAATGCGAGCGCCTAATAGGCATCTACGTTAAACTGACGGACTCCCCTTTACAGCGAGACCCACGGTGCAAGAACTGGAATTTACCCTCTCGAACGGTATAACACTTGCGGCACATGCCTATGGCAACCCACAGGACCCACCCGTAATACTCTCCCATGGCGGCGGACAAACCCGACATTCATGGGGAGCCACCGCCCAGTCACTGTCACAACACGGCTGGTATGCACTGGCCTACGATCACCGGGGACACGGCAACTCTTCCTGGTCCAGTGATGGCGACTACCACATCGATCGCTTTGCGGAAGATCAACGGGAACTGGCGGGCCGATTCAACACCAAGCCAGTGGTAGTGGGCGCTTCATTGGGCGGATTGTCGGCGATGGTTGCGCAGGGTGAATCCCTTGAGGACGTATTTCGCGCAATCATTCTGGTTGATATAGTGCCGCGCATGAACCTGGACGGTGCCGCCAATATCATTAACTTTATGGGCACCCACCTGGATGATGGTTTCTCGGACCTGGAAGAAGCAGCGGATGTTATCGCCCAATATACCGGGCGGCCGCGCCGCAAAGACGTCAGCGGTCTGAACAAAAATCTGCGGCTGGGCGAAGACGGCCGCTACCGCTGGCATTGGGACCCCCAGTTTGTGAATCAGCGACAGTCCAAAGAAAAATTTACCCATCCGGACCGAATGGCATTGGCCGTACAAAACATCTCCCTGCCCATGTTGTTGATACGAGGCCAGTTGAGCGACCTGGTCACTGTGGAACTGGCGGAAGATTTCCTGAAGCTGGCACCCCACGCCAAATATGTAGACGTAGAAAACGCCCGCCATATGGTAGCCGGCGATCGCAATGACATATTTGGAGAGGCAATCGAGAATTTTCTATCGGGACTTGTTGCCAGCGACCATGAATAAAAAGTCTTCGCTTGCTGCTGGCAATTAAACAATACGGTGCGACACAATTTGGCCGATCACAACAGTGCCAGCGCCTCGCCAATAGGGTGTAATAGCTTTTATATCCCCAGGGGCCACAAAAAACAGTGTGGAGTAAAATATGAGCGATTATTTCGAGTGCACAAAAGTCGGTTTGGAATTTCTTGAGCAAAGCAAAAACGTGTTCAAGGCAGAAGAAATTGTCCGCGCTACCCCGGAGCAGATCTTTGAGGTATTTGAAGACGCACACTCGTGGACCCAATGGGCAATGCCCATCCAGAAGGTAGAGTGGACATCCCCCAAGCCCTTTGGCGTAGGCACAACCCGCACCGTTTCGATGATGGGCGACATGGATGGCTTCGAAGAGTTTGTCGCCTGGGAACGCGGCAAGCGTATGGCCTTTACCTTTATCGGGTGCAGCAAAGATGCCACCGAAAAATTCCTCGAAGACTACCGGGTAACAGACCTTGGAGATGGCAGCTGCCGGGTGGAGTGGTATATGGCAATGGAAACCCGCGGGTTCTCGCGCAAGCTGATGTGGCTGACCCGACCCATAATGGGCTGGGCCAACCGCCGCATGTTCAAAAAATTCAAAACCTATACCGAGGCCCATGTGGCGGACTCCATCGCTGCAGCGGTGTAGGCCCGGTAGCTCAAAAACCCAACTGCCTGAGGAATATTTTGGGTATTAGTACCATATGGAGTCGGCAATCCGCGCGCCGTATAACCCTACACGGCGTAGCGACTTTATAAATCACTTTTCAGTATGATTCTATCTCATTGATTTATATGAATTTTATATGGCCTCTCTCGAGGCGATTGCCGGACAGACAAATCGCGAAACCCGAGCTTACCTATCCCCTGCCATGACGGCTATTTGTCCGCTATTGCCAACCTCAGCAATCTTTATTACCGTCCGAGCAAGGGGCGGCGTATTCCGCAATAAAATAGCAACACATATGGATCGTGTGACCCAAAAAAATATACTAGGGATTTAATTATGATTCGCAAAACACCCATCGCCATGTCTGTGGCCGCAGCACTGGGCGTGATCTCACTAAACTCGGTTCAGGCGATTGCCCAAGATCGGGCCATGCTAGAAGAAGTGATTGTTACGGCCAGCCGTCGCTCTGAAAGCCTTCAGGATATTCCGCTGAATATTTCAGCGATTAGCGGCGAGGCAATAGAAACCCAGGGGCTGTCCAGCCTCACCGAAATCACGCGGTGGGTTCCGGGAATTCACGTGGTGGACCAGGGTGGAAGGGCATCCGATACCATTGTCGTTCGGGGCTTGAACGCAAACCCGGTGACGTCATCTGAAGCACTCAATAATACCGGGGGTGATACCGTCGCGACTTATGTGGGTGAAATTCCACTGTATGTCGATTTAAAGCTGAACGATATGGAGCGTGTGGAAGTTCTGCTGGGACCACAGGGCACACTGTACGGTGCCGGCACACTCGGTGGAGCGATACGCTATATCCCCAACAAACCTCAGTTCGACGAGAGCAGCGTGGAAGTTCGCGGCGATATCTACCAAATCTCTGAAGCGGATGATCTAAGCTCGGACATTGGTATTACGCTAAATCTGCCTGTGAATGACACCCTGGCATTTCGCTTCAACGTAGATTACCTGGAAGACTCAGGGTTTATTGATTATATCTATACGGTCCGCGAAGCTGGAGTTTCCAACCCCGACCCCGATTTCAGCGACCCTGACGATGTTAACGCCAACCTACGCGCTGTAGATGATGTTAACGATGAGGAAACCCTGTCTGTGAGAGGAGCCGTTCGTTGGGCACCTACCGACACTGTAGATGCGACCCTCACCTATTACATGCAGAACCAGGACGCCGGAGGACGCAACATCAACTCTGAGGACGCACTGGGCACAGGGAAATATGAATCCGGTTTGCGTTTCGTAGAGCCAAGCGAGCGCGAAAACCAATTGCTGGCATTGGAGATTACCGCAGACCTTGGTTTTGCAGAGCTGACGTCGGCTACCGGTATCTCAAAATATGAGGAATCTGGCCAGCGCGACCAAACTGATTTGCTGATAACTCTGGAATACAGCTACGAAGGCTTTCCAGCCTTCAGCGCTTTTACTCAGGAAGACGTAGATGAAGAGCGTTTTAACCAGGAGTTGCGCCTGGTATCTACAAACGACAGCGATTTGCGCTGGATTGTGGGCGGATTTTATAACAAGCTGGAAACCGATTCGGCTGATTCCAAGGAGTTTACGCCCCTGTACGCAGAATATCTTGGCGGCTCTCGCCCCGACGCGCTTGAATATTACTCAGTCGACATAACTGAGACGACCGAATGGGCGGTATTTGGCGAATTGAGCTATGACATTACAGAGCGATGGGACGTTACTTTCGGCGGGCGTTATTATGACTACGAATTTGAAGCCCAAAGCGCAGTCGATTTCCCACTCTTTAATACAGTTTTTGAAGGCGCCCCGGAGGATGCCATCAATTTGGAGTTCCAAACTGCTGGTCAAGAAGATGACGGCACACTGTTCAAGTTCAACACCTCATACGATTTCACAGACGACATCATGGCTTACTTCACCTATTCGGAAGGCTACCGCATAGGTGCCGGGAACGGAATTGCGTTGTGCCCAGCAGACTTGGAGCCCGGCGCACAGGTAGCCTGCGCACTGCCCGATGAATTTGCCTATGACCCGGACGAAACCCAAAACTACGAGCTGGGCCTGCGCACTAGCTGGCTGGACCAGCGCCTGACCTTGAATGGCGCGGTCTATTACATCGACTGGAAGGATCCACAATTGGCGTCCACCACGATCAATGCGGGACTACCTATTACCGTTAACGGCAAAGGGGCAATTTCGCAGGGTGTAGAGATGTCATTTAATTGGCTGATCTGGGACAACTTCTCACTTCGAGGCAGCTATTCCTACACCAATGCAGAGTTGAGCGAAAAAGCGCCAGATTTGCTTAGCACTATCGTCCCCCCCGGATTCAACACTACTACAATCTACATTGACGGCGAAGATGGCGACCGTCTGCCCGGCTCACCAGAGCACAAAGGCAGTATTTTTGCCACCTACATCCAGCCTGTTGGTGAGATGGACCTGAGTGTTCGTTATGGTATCAGCGCCATTAGTGATGTGCTGACCAAAACGGGTGCAAGGGCAAATGGTGAGTCTCTGCCTGGATACGCTGTGCATTATCTATCCGCGTCGCTGGATACCAATCAATGGAATGTAACACTCTACGCCGATAACCTGCTGGACAAATTTGCGGTAACAGGCGTTCGCACCGATACTGCGCGTCTGCAAACGGTAACCGACGATAATGGCGACACGGTCACCGCACGCAGCTACTTCAATAATGTGCTGCAGCCACTGACCGTGGGAATAAGAGCAACCTACCGCTTTGATATGTAATATCTGAGCCAGGACAAAAGAGGGGTGCTTCGGCATCCCTTTTTTTGTCTGGGATCTGGGCGCTTGAGCTGCGATAATTATCATCGTTGCCCCAAAATACCGACGTACACATCATGACAATGGCTGCAAATCACGCAAAGCTGCTAAAGGCAGCACACCTGGCCCTGGCAGAGCGGGACTACCAACAAGCACATTCGCTAGCCACTAAAGTACTGCATGAAAACCCCCGGACAGCCGATGCCTTCTTTATCATGGCACTGATTGCCCACCAACACGGCAATATCACCAAGGCCGAAGACATTGTGTCTCGCGCACTCAAGTTTGATTCTGACAATACTAACTATCTGCTGTTCCAGGCCCAATGCCTGCTGGAAATGAATCAGCACGAGCGTGCGAAAAAAATGGTAGCGTCGCTTTCCCAGCGCCAGCTCACATCTGCACACCAGAACGACACACTGGGCGTTCTTCACACCCGGCTGGGACAACATTCCGCGGCGCTAAAGTACTTCAATCGCGCCTGTGAATTAACGTCAAACAATGTAGATTTTCAATATAACCGCGCTTCTTGCCTACAGTTTTCCGGGCGTTTTGAAGAAGCGCAGGCCGCATACGAAACAGCCATTGCACTACTGCCAACCCACTATCGCAGCCACTCTTCCCTGTCGCAATTGCGAAAACAAAATACCCAAGACAACCACCTGGAAAGACTAGAGCGACTGTGGCCACAGTTGGGCGAAGATGCCGAAGCTAAACTGCATATTGGACACGCACTGGCAAAAGAATATGAGGATCTGGGCAACTACCAGCGGTCCATGGAGTGCCTGCAAGACGCCAAAAAACTCAAGCAGAAACAGCTGGTCCACGATGGCAACGACCAGGAAAAACTTTTTGACGCTCTCCACAAACTCTCACGAGATATGGCAAAAGACGCTGAGCAGGTCGGTTGCGTCTCTGATGAGCCTATATTCATCGTCGGCATGCCGCGCACAGGCACAACCCTGGTAGAACGAATTCTGTCCAGTCATTCGCAGGTGGAATCCGCCGGCGAGTTGGCGAATTTTTCACTGCTGGTCAAAAGGCAACTGGGAACATCCTCCCCCTGGGTTCTGGACACGGAAACCATAGAACAATCAAGCCGGCTGGATTTTAAAAAACTCGGCAGTGACTATATTGAATCAACCCGGCACTTAACCGGCAACAGCGAACACTTTGTTGACAAAATGCCGCTGAACTTCATGTACGTGCCACTGATCGCCAAAGCGTTGCCCAATGCCAAGATCATTTGCCTAAGGCGCAACCCTCTCGACACCTGCCTGAGTAATTTCAGGCAGTTATTTTCAACCGGTTTTTCTTATTACAACTACGCATACAGCCTGACGGACACTGCGGATTTCTACGTCCGCTTTCATAAGCTTATTGAGAGTTTTGCCGAGGACCTCGGTGAGCGCTTCTACCAAGTTCACTACGAATCTGTGGTGACAGACCCCCGCACTGAAACCCAGAGCCTGCTGGAATACTGCGAGCTCCCATGGCAAGACCAGTGTCTGGATTTTCAGGAAAATACCGCGCCCGTTGCCACCGCCAGCTCAGTTCAGGTTCGGCAGAAAATTTACAGCACTTCGATACAGCGCTGGCGGCACTATGAGCCCTGGCTGGGCGACGTGAAGGCATTGCTGGAACGTCATAGTATTAGCTATTTGTAACCAACACCCTAAAGCCCCATTTGCCTTACTGCCAGATCGCGCATAGTCTCCTTGGAGCCACCGCCAGTTCATCCGTAAAGAGTCCGCCAATCATGAAGCAACAACCAGCCCTCTCCTTCGACAATAGCTACGCCGCGCTGCCGGAAAAATTCTACGCCAGGCAGGCACCTACGCCGGTCTCAGCGCCGGCTCTAATACAAATCAATCATCCGCTAGCCGCTGAGCTGGGCATTGATCCACACTGGCTGGAATCCGATGAAGGAATCGCTGTTCTGGCCGGCAATAGTATTCCCGAGGGCGCCGAACCCATCGCCACCGCCTATGCCGGACACCAGTTTGGGGGCTGGAACCCGCAATTGGGGGATGGACGTGCAGTCCTATTGGGTGAGTTAACAAACAATGAGGGTCGCCGTTATGACTGGCAGCTCAAGGGCTCCGGGCCAACCCCGTGGTCTCGAGGGGGCGATGGACGCGCTCCGATCGGCCCTGTGCTCAGAGAATATGTGCTGAGCGAAGCCATGGCGGTACTGGGCGTGCCAACCACACGCGCACTGGCTGCTGTCACAACGGGCGAGCGGGTCATGAGAGACGATCCCCAACCCGGGGCGGTGTTATCCCGAGTTGCCAGTAGCCATATTCGAATTGGTACATTCCAGTACTTCGCCGCACGCGAAGATAGCGAGGCGCTACAAATCCTGGTGAACCACGTAATTGGCCGACACTATCCGCAGGCAGCAAAAGCAGAAAACCCCTGTCTGGCCATGTTGGATGGCGTTATCTCCAGGCAGGCAGAGCTGATTGCAAAATGGCAGCTGCTGGGCTTTGTCCACGGTGTTATGAATACTGACAACATTCTACTTTCGGGAGATACCGTGGATTACGGGCCCTGCGCGTTTATCGATGAGTTTGATCCAGATAAGGTATTTAGCTCAATTGATCATCAAGGGCGTTATGCCTACCGCAACCAACCTGCGATAGCCCACTGGAATCTGTCCAATCTGGCACAGGCATTACTGCCGATTCTGGATGACGACCAGGAACAGGCGCTTGCACTCGCCCAGGAATCCATCAATGCATTTCCGAAGTTGTTCGACGCTGCACATAGTGCGGGGATGAACAAAAAACTCGGCCTTGAAGCCACACAGGAAGGAGACAAGAGCTTAATAGAAGACCTATTAACCCTCATGACTGAAGAAAGCGCCGACTTTACGCTGACCTTCCGCCGACTGGCTGATCTAGCCGATGTCGATTCGACGGCCAGCGTAAGCGATCTATATGAATTTTCAGCATCATTTTTACCCTGGCTTGATCGCTGGCAGAAACGAACGGAGGCCGAGTCTTCAAGCAAAGCTGAAAGGCAAAAAAGCATGTATCTGGCTAATCCAGCTTTTATTCCTCGAAACCACCTGGTGGAAGAAGTAATACAAGCCGCACTGTATAAAGATAATCTTGACCCGTTTAAACAGCTACTTACCGTACTTGAAGATCCACATGTCTACAAACCGGAGCTGGCACGTTATGCAACACCCCCACAGCCGTCAGAGGTTGTCAGGGAAACTTTCTGCGGCACCTAAGACAGCAGCACACGCCAAAAATCAGGCCGCCAGATGATCGTTTATCACCTGCAAAAACTCGGTGCCGTATTTTTCCAGTTTGCGCTCTCCAACACCACTGATCTCGGAAAACTGCGAGAGATTTTTCGGCAGGGTAATACACATTTCCTGCAACGAGCGGTCGTGAAATATGACATAGGGCGGAACACCTTGTTCCTCGGCAAACTCCCGACGACATTCACGCAATGCTTCCCAAAGCGCCACATCTACATCTGCGGAGAGCGGCTTTTTAGTCTGACGTTTGGCCGATTTTTGTTTAACGTCTCGACGCAGTTCAAGGGTTTGCTCACCGCGCAGCAATGGCCGGCACTTTTCCTCCAATCGCAAAGCGCCAAAACGCTCCAGATCTACACTTAAATATCCGCCGGCGACTAACTGCCTAAATACCGAACGCCATTGATTGCCATCCAAATCCTTACCTACCCCGTAGGTAGGCAAATTTTGATGTTCAAACTGGAGAATTTTTTCCGTTTGCGCACCGCGCAACACATCAACCAGATGGTTCACGCCAAAACGCTGGCCGCTGCGATAAGCCGCACTTAACGCCATCCGGGCCGCCTCCGTGCCGTCCCAGGTATCAACCGGCGCCAAGCAGGTGTCGCAGTTACCACAGGCGACATCCAGCGTATCACCGAAGTAATTTAGCAACGCCTGACGCCGACAACTTGTAATTTCGCATAACCCCAACATTGCATTCAAACGATGCTGTTCCGCCCGCTTATGCTCCTCGCTCCCTTCGGAGCCTGCCATCATCTGCCGCAGTTTGATGACATCCTGCAAACCATAAACCATCCAGGCATTGGCAGGCTCACCGTCTCTGCCCGCCCGTCCGGTTTCCTGGTAATAAGATTCCACTGTCTTGGGCAGATCCAGGTGCGCCACAAATCGAACGTCGGGTTTGTCTATACCCATACCAAAGGCAATAGTGGCAACTACTATCACACCCTCCTCTCGCAAAAATCGAGCTTGATGGTCTGCGCGAGACGCCGCAGGCAAACCGGCGTGATAAGGAAGTGCATTAAAGCCCTGCTCCCTCAGCCAGTGGGCAGTCTCCTCGGTCTTTTTGCGGGACAGACAATAGACAATACCAGCGTCATTGGGGTGTTCCGCTTTTAGAAAACTCAGAAGCTGTGCCCGGGCGTTGTGCTTAAGCGCTATTGCGTAGCGAATGTTGGGCCGGTCAAACCCGGCGAGAAATTGTCCTGCCTGGCCCAGATCGAGACGATTAATTATTTCAGCGCGAGTGCGCTCATCGGCGGTGGCCGTTAGCGCAATGCGGGGAATACCCGGGAAACGTTCGTGCAATATACTCAGGCTTAGATAGTCGGCGCGAAAATCATGCCCCCATTGCGAAACACAGTGCGCTTCATCAATTGCAAACAACGAAATAGCGGCGCGCTCCAGAAGAGAAAGCATGCGCTGGGTGTTGAGACGCTCTGGAGCGATGTACAGCAGGTCGAGGTCTCCCGCCAACAGAGCATTCTCGACTTCCATGGCGGTCGATGAATCCAGCGTAGAATTGAGGAAGCTGGCGCGAACCCCCAGCTGACGCATGGCGTTTACCTGATCCTGCATTAGAGCGATCAATGGGGAGATAACCACGCCGCAACCGGGGCGCACGAGCGCGGGAATTTGATAACAAAGAGACTTTCCGCCCCCCGTAGGCATAAGCACCAGGGCATCATCGCCGGCGATGACACTGTGGATTATCTCGTCCTGCGGCGGCCTGAAGGTTTGATAGCCAAAGACATTTTGGAGAATTTCGTAGGCATTATTCATTGGCCGGAAGTATACCCCAAGAAGCGTCAATCACCCGCCATCAAATGAGGCGTGTTATGATAGCGGTCAAATTTTTCGGGCAGTGATCGCCATACCAACGCCGCGATCCGCCCCAGGTACTGAGAGGTGCAATGAAGTTCCCGAAACGACTGCTACCACTGGTTGAAGACGGCCTGATCGACGATGTAGTGCGGCAGCTGATGAGCGGCAAGGAAGCCACTGTGTATACGGTTCGCTGCGGCTCCGAAATCCGCTGCGCCAAAGTCTACAAAGAAGCCAACAAACGCAGCTTCAAAAAGGCTGTGCAATATCAGGAGGGCCGCAAGGTTCGCAACAGCCGCCGTGCCAGAGCCATGGAAAAGGGTTCGAAGTTCGGCCGCAAGCAGCAAGAAGAAGCCTGGCAGAACGCTGAAGTTGACGCCCTATATAGAGTGGCAGCAGCGGGCGTAAGGGTGCCCAAACCCTACGGCTGTTTTGACGGTGTGCTGCTCATGGAGCTAATCACCGATGATGAAGGCCAGGTCGCACCGCGTTTAAGCGAGGTTTCCATGTCGCCTGAACAGGCGATAGAAGACCACGCTGTAGTCATACAAGATGTCGTACGTATGCTCTGCGCCGGTATCGTGCATGGCGACCTCTCGGAGTTCAATGTACTGGTAGACAGCTACGGGCCTGTCATTATTGATTTACCGCAGGCCGTGGATGCCGCAGGCAACAATAACGCCGAAGCCATGCTGGAACGCGACGTCAATAAAATGCGCGATTACTACGGATTGTTTGCTCCTCAACTGCTGGAAACCAACTACGCCAAGGAAATCTGGGCGCTGTATGAAGAGGGCGAACTGCACCCCGATATTGAATTAAGCGGTTATTTCGCCGCCGACACACATGAAGCCGACGTGGATCTTGTTCTGGAGGAAATCAAGGCGGCTATGGCCGAAGAAGAGGAACGACTGGAGCGAATCCAGGTGGCCAACGAGCCCGACTAAAGAGTGTACTTTAATCCGCGGGCGCGCTTTCTGGTAGATTCTGCGCGTTTTTTCATATTTTGGAGGTATAAATTACCGTGTTAACCGTAAATACTTACTTTGACGGCAAAGTAAAATCAATCGCTTTCGACGGCGGCGATCTGCCGGCAAGCGTTGGTGTCATGGCGGTAGGCGAATATGCCTTTGGCACAAACCAGCGCGAATACATGACAGTGGTTAACGGCGAACTCATTGTTAAGTTGCCCGACACCGAAGAGTGGCAGACCTTTAGTAGTGGCGAAACCTTCATCGTAGAAGCCAATAAGAGCTTTAATTTAAAAGTTGCCACCGAAACGGCCTACTTGTGTAAATACGAGTAACACAGCGCCCTTGCGGGTCCACTTAAGGGCCCGCACACAGAACGTCCAAAGGCGGGTCACTCTGTACATTTTTTGCACAATTTCCCTCGACTCCAGAGCCATTAGCCCCTATAGTACGCCCCCGTCGAAAACCCACCTATTTACCCAGGAATACTCCGTTGATTTCAACCGCAAATATCACCATGCAATTTGGCGCCAAACCTCTGTTTGAGAACATTTCCGTCAAGTTCGGCAATGGCAATCGCTACGGCCTTATCGGCGCCAATGGCTGCGGCAAAACCACATTCATGAAAATCCTGGACGGCAGCCTTATACCCACTGCCGGGAATGTGTCCATCACGCCCAATGAACGCCTTGGCAGATTGAGCCAGGACCAGTTTGCCTTCGAAGAATTCTCGGTAGTAGACACGGTTATCATGGGCCACGAGGCTCTATGGACAATAAAACAGGAACGTGAACGTATTTACGCACTGGCGGAAATGTCCGAAGAAGACGGCATGAAAGTGGCGGATCTCGAGGTAGAATTTGCGGAAATGGACGGCTACAGTGCCGAGAGCCGTGCCGAAGAGATTTTGATGGGAGCAGGTGTTGCTCAAGAACTGCACTACGGGCCAATGAGTGAAGTCGCACCGGGCTGGAAGTTGCGGGTTTTGCTAGCGCAAGCACTATTCTCTGATCCAGATATTCTGCTGCTTGATGAGCCCACCAACAACCTCGATATCAACACTATTCGCTGGCTCGAAGGCATTCTAAACGAACGCAAAAGCACCATGGTTATCATCTCTCACGACCGGCACTTTCTAAATGCCGTTTGCACCCACATGGCCGATATCGACTATGGCGAACTGCGCGTCTACCCCGGCAACTACGATGATTTCATGATCGCTTCAACCGCCGTCCGCGAACGGCAACAATCGGTCAACGCCAAGAAGAAAACCCAAATCGCTGAACTTCAGCAATTTGTCAGCCGCTTTTCAGCCAATGCCTCCAAGGCCAAGCAGGCAACCTCACGGGCCAAAAAAATAGAAAAAATTACACTGGAAGACATAAAACCTTCCAGCCGTATCAGCCCCTATATTCGCTTTAAGCAAGAAAAGAAGCTGCATCGTCAAGCTGTTACGCTTGAAGATATGGGCCATGGCTTTGATGGCGAAACCTTGTTCTCGGGCGGAAATGTGATATTGGAGGCGGGAGCAAAGCTGGCAGTAATCGGCGAAAACGGTGCCGGCAAAACGACATTTCTGCGCTGTCTGCTGGATGACCTTCAAGCAAATAGTGGCAAAATAAAATGGGCGGAAAATGCATCCTTGTCCTACTGCCCGCAGGACAATACCGCTGACTTTGATTGCGAACTGAATTTGTTCGACTGGATGTGCCAATGGCGCAAGCCCAGTCACGACGATCAAATCGTACGCGCGACACTTGGACGACTGCTGTTCTCTTCTCATGATTTTGAGAAAAAAGTGAAAGTATGCTCCGGTGGAGAGAAAAACCGACTGCTGTTTGGCAAACTTATGATGCGTGATACCAACGTTCTGTTAATGGACGAACCGACCAACCACCTCGATATGGAAAGTATCGAGGCGCTGAACCTGGCGTTGGAGCACTACGACGGAACCCTGATTTTTGTCAGCCACGACCGCGAATTTGTATCCTCGCTGGCGACACGCGTTATTGAGATTAAGGATCAAAAAATGATCGATTTCCAGGGAACCTACGAGGAATATCTTGCCAGCCAGGAAGAGAAAGCTACTCGCGCCAGTGCGTAGTGCCCAAGCCAGGGCCTAAGCCGAGCAATCAGTGCGCCCCCTGGGCGCCCCAGATCGCCTCAAGGCGTTGGTCACGACCGCAATTCCAGCGATAATATTTGTAGCGCAGAGGGTTTTTCAAATAGTAATCCTGATGCGCCTCTTCCACGGGCCAAAACGCGCCTGCATCGAGGATTTCTGTCTGCACTGTCTGCGCTGGAAACTGCTGCTCCACCGCCAACTTTGACTCCACTGCCAGCTTCCGCTCGGCCGGGTTACTCACAAAAATCGCACTGCGATAACTTGAACCCTTATCACAAAACTGGCCTCTGGCATCAAAGGGGTCAACATTTCGCCAATAGCTGCCCAGCAGCGTTTCAAAACTCACTACTTCCGGATCATAAGTTACTTTCACAGCCTCATAATGCCCCTCATGGTTACCCCGATACGTCGGATTTTCCAGTGTTCCCCCCGTGAAGCCCGAAATAACATCAGTGACACCTTCATATTCCTGATAGAAAGACTCCATACACCAAAAACAACCACCGGCAAAAAAAGCGACGGCAGATTCAGCACGGGCCACACTGTGAAAACTCAGCAATAACAAAACGGGCAAAATATAACGCGA
>JBALVT010000058.1:0-21526 GCA_036961345.1 Halioglobus sp. | reverse complement strand
AGATCCCGAAATTGCCACAGCGCTGTCTGAGACCGGGGCGCTGTCTCAGAGCTGGCGAACCGCTTTCACTAAGAAAGCCAAACGCTCAATCGGTGAGCTTGATTGTGACTAACACCAGTCGCTGCGCGGCGCGCTTAATATCCGCACTATCAGCTTGACCATTAGCATCGAGCGAGACCTCCGCGTGTGGAGCATCTCGAGGTACCAAAACCAAAAAAGGCGCAAGTGCCTCAGCGATTGTCTCGGGCTCGTTTACCGTTACCGTTGGGGTTCCCTTTCTGCGTTTGCCGCGTAATACCAACGTTATCTCCTTGCCCTGGCGCAGATTTTTCCACCAGGGGTGGCTGGTAAAACACTGAAGTTCGTTGTCATTGATCACGTAACTTACGGGTGTGGAAAGCGAGCGCCCACTTTTGTGGCCCGTGAATTCAAGTAACACCGTGTTGTGGCTCATTGCACCGTGTAGCGGAGAACGCAGCAAAGTCTTCACGACAGGGTTTACTATTTTGAAAAACAGGTCACTCATGGGCTGTTCACCGATTAGCAAATTGAATCATAAGTTGGCGCGGCCTAAACCAGCGTTGTTCCGCCGTCCACGGCTAATATCTGTCCGGTGATAAAAGCACCGGCCGGGCTCGCCAGCATTACCGCGACACCCATTATGTCGGGATCACTACCCCAGCGATGCAGGGGAATGGATTGTATTTCTGCGTCGTACATGGCTTTGTTTTCGCTGGCATATTCGGTCATCTTGGTGTGAAAACGCCCGGGAGCAATCGCGTTTACCCGGATATTATCTTCTGCTAAAACGACTGCCATATTGCGGGTAACCTGATGCACTGCGGCTTTAGCCGGAGCGTAACTGAAGGTATCTGTGCGGGCCATGATACCTGCGATAGAGCCGATATTGATGACGCTGGCGGTGGCCTCGGAGCTGGCGCCATTTTTAAGAAGCGGTAACAATTCCTGCATCAGGAAAAAGGGTGTTTTAACATTCAGGTCCATGACTTTGTCCCAGCCCTTTTCCGGGAACTCTCCCATGTGGGCCAGCCATGCCACGCCAGCGTTGTTTACCAGCACATCGATGGAGGTTTCTTTCTCCTTGAGAGTGTTTGCCAGACGCTTTATTTCAGACATATCGCTGATATCCCCGGGCAGAGCGATACACTCGCCGAGTTTTGACAATTCCTTCGCTGCTTCTTCGCAGGCCTCGGCCTTGCGCGCGGTAATGTAAATTCTTTTGGCGCCGGCGGCGAAAAAAGCCTCGGCGATAGCATAGCCTAGCCCACGAGAGCCACCCGTGATCAGGCAGACTTTACCCTCCATCGAAAACAGTTTGTTGATCATCTCTTTTGCTCCTGTGGTTAGTTGCCCGTTCTGGTTTGTCTTAATCTTCTTGGCGGGGTGCATTGTGTCATATTATTGCCGTGGCGCAATGGCGTGAGCAGATCAGTTGTCTTATTCGAAAACCTTTGCTACGTTCAAAGTCAGGTTCACTCCCGCCACATTTCCATCTATAAATAATATTGAGAGGAATATATGACTATCGAAGCCCTTAGGACGCCCGACGAGCGGTTCTCTGTACTCCCGGATTTTCCATACCAACCCCATTATGTAGAAGACCTGCCTGGTTACGAGTCCCTGCGCATGGCCTATATTGACGAAGGGCCACGCGACGCTGAAACAGTATTTTTGTGTTTGCATGGTGAGCCAACCTGGAGCTATCTGTACCGCAAAATGATTCCTGTATTTTTAGCTGCAGGACATCGTGTTATAGCACCTGATTTATATGGGTTCGGACGATCAGACAAACCGGTGGAAGATGCTGTTTATACCTTCAGCTTTCACAGGAATAGCTTGTTGGGTTTTATCGAGCGTCTTGAGTTAAAAGGGATAGCGCTGGTGTGTCAGGATTGGGGCGGCATATTAGGTCTGACCTTGCCCATGGAGATGCCGGATCGTTTTTCCCGATTGCTGGTAATGAACACAGCAATACCTGTTGGCGAGGCAGTGTCAGATGGCTTTGCACTATGGAAGGCGTTTGCGGGCGTGGCGCCGGAAATTCCTGTGGCTGGTTTAATCGCTACAGATGCGCTCGCGGCGGTAGGCATGATGGATGTGCTCGCCTACGACGCCCCTTTTCCCGATAATCGTTATAAGGCTGGTGTTCGGCGTTTCCCGCAACTGGTCCCGGTCGAGCCCGAAATGGACGGAGTTGAACAGGGTAAGCGTGCGAGAGAGTTTTTCTCCAAGCAGTGGGCCGGCGAGAGCTTTATGGCGATTGGAATGAGAGATTTTGTACTGGACGAAGCCGTTATGATGGCATTGCTGCCTCATATACGGGGCTGCGGCGAGCCGATGAAAGTAGAAGACGCTGGTCATTTTGTACAGGAATATGGAGAGCCGATTGCTCGTAGAGCGCTGGAGCATTTTGGTCTTGGCGCGCTCTAGCTCACAAAAAAGGACTACTGCCTATGTCTACTAACATCACAGGATTGCCCCTGATTATCGAGGCTTCATTGAATGGAGCTGCGAGTAAGAAAAAGAACCCAAACGTGCCTTATAGCGATGAAGAGATAGTCTCTGATGCAGTGGCATGTATGGAAGCTGGCGCCGCACTGATTCACAATCATACAGAAGAGCCCATTATTGGTGGCACCGGTATTCTGGATGCCGAACGTTATGCCAGCGCCTGGCGTAAACTGCTTGCCTTGCGGCCCGATGCCATTCTAACGCCAACCATGCCTGTCGGTCAGGAGGGCGTGCCGGTGGAGGTTCGTTACGGCCACGTCGAAAAAATGGCAAAGCAGGGTTTGTTAGCACAGGGCTTGTGTGACCCGGGTACCTTTAACTTGTCCATTCTGGATGAGGACGGCCTGTTCGCTGACAGCACCTACCTCTATCGCAATGACATGCATGATTCGCGCTATTACGTAGAAACTTGCCGTAGATTGAAGATAGGCCTTAGCATCTCTATCTTTGAACCGAGTTTCCTTAAATTCATCCTGGCGTACTATCGGGCGCAAAAACTACCCGCCGGTGGTATGTTGAAATTCTATTTCGGGGCAGACCATCTCCCTTTTGGAATGCCGCCTACCCGGGCCAGCCTGGACGCATATCTGGGTATGATCGACAATTGCGATCTGCCCTGGCTTGTATCGAGCTTCGGGGATGATTGCGTGGGTTGTGGCCTGGCCGAGGAGGCCATAAAACTTGGCGGCCATGTGCAGGTCGGGCTGGAACCCTTCGAGGGCAGTCGTATCCCCACGAATGTTGAACTAGTGGAGGAAGTGGTATCTCTTGCCAAACACTATGGGCGACCCATAGCAACGCCGGCCGAGGCAGCCCACATACTCAAACTTCCCACCTATCCGGTTGCCTACCGGCCTTGAAAGCACCCAGGTGGGATGGACATGAATCGATGATGGTCATGGTTTATCGAGCCGCGAAAATTTGCCCTGGAGGGCGATGCCATTTTCCGCGGCTTAGCTGAAATACGCTGTGTAAACTCGGCTGTTGTTAGCCACACATTGGCGGGGTTGCCCTGCTATTCGTCCACAGGCATCAACGCCCGAAGAACGTGGTGACTGGTGGTGGACCACTGATCGTCTGGATCACCCGCTAAATCGACGATGAAGTTTGTTGAATAGACACCGCCACGTTCCCCTGGGCTAACTTGAGCACCGGAACTCAGCACTGTGCCACCGACAACAACGGGAAATATATTTTCCGCTGGGAATCCTGCTGGGGCCATGATGCGCAGGCCGCCTGGAAGAATAGTATCCGGGAAGGCTGGATGTAGCATTCCGCCAATGACTCTGAATAGTCTTCCGGCCAGGTGAATTTCATAGTAAATAGGCACCACGTTGGTGTCGGGAAGGTAAGTACCCCAATCCTGGCATACCAGTAATTCGCCTATCTCATCATCATCCAGGCTGTTCGTCCTGCCATTGTGAGCTTGGGTAGTGAACGTGTGGATTTTGAACTTCCCTGTTATAGTAGGGCTGATACCACTGAAGCCGTATCTTTTGGCCAATCGTTCAATGCCTGCAGCACATTCGCCGTCGTCACTCGTTATCGAATCCTCATCCACAGTGAATACGTAGCTAACTTCGTTATATAATTGCTGGGCAAAAGAACTCGGTATCAGAGCGAAAGTAATCAATAAAATTAGTGCTTGTTTCACGAGACGTACTCCTGTTTTCCCTAGTGGGCTTAGAGTTATTCCTTTCCCAAACGGGCGATCGAGCGTTTAGGGATGCAACGCATCTTATAAAACTAGCTTTGATTTTCTGGTTTTCCAGAAAGGCGAATGAATTGCCTAGACTCGATTAGTCTAAGTGGTTTGTGTTTTAGATTTAGCCTCTATTGGAAGTGATTGCGATGCCACACACGGCTCGCATTCTATTGCAATAGCAGCAGGAGGCTTGCGAGCTGTGTGAATGCCAGAATGCCGGCAATGATCTTCCAGGCCTTCAGTGGGTCTCGCTCCAGTAAAGGGCGCTGCTGATACTCGAGGTAGCGTGGGTTCGGATGTTGTAGCTCGTGGATAAACTCCGCAATGTCGCCATGTCGGCGTTCCTCATGAAACCGAAGTGCTTTTTTCAGCGCACAATCGATCCAGTGCGGAACCAGCGGGTTAAGCTTGTAACTTTCTGTATAGGTGGTTGCAAGAAATCCCCGTTGGCTTTTGCAGTGTTCCAGCTTGCCGCCGAAGGGCAGTATCCCGGTGAGCATCTCGTAGCTGATGACCGCAAGTGAAAACAGGTCCGCTGTGTAGGTAGCGGTGTTTCCTATCGTGTATTCCGGCGCTGAGTAGCTAGCGGTTCCCAGGGCGATGTCCCGTTGTATTGGTGTGGCGATTTCGGCTATTCCCGCAACGCGACAGGCGCCGAAGTCGATGATTTTTACCTGGCCCTTATTGTCTACGAGGATGTTGTCCGGCTTGATGTCCTGGTGCAGTGTTTCCCGGCGGTGCATGGCGCGCAAGCCCTTGGCGATCTGGTCTATAAGGAATACGGCCTCTTCTACGGCGGGTTTAGGGTTCTCTCGCATCCACTGGGACAGGGTCATGCCGTTGATGTATTCAGTCAGATAGTACAGGCAGCTCTTGGGGCGATGGCTTTCCATTACCTTTACTACATACGAGCTGTTAATGCGCAACCCTATCCAGCTCTCCATGACAAAACGTTCGATATAGGCCGGGTCATCATCGTAGTTTACCGAGGGGGTTTTCATGCAGTACTGTTCGCCAGTGGTAGTGTCTTCAACCTGGTAAACCTGGCTGCGCGTGCTGGCGTGAAGCTCGCGCAAGATTCTGTAGCCATCGAGTATCATGCCCGGCTCAAGAAAGGGGGGGAATTTCAGCTCAGTGAGTTGGCTGATAACCTCGTCAATCTGTGCCGCCGGTAGCCCGTCAATGCGCAGTAACTGGCAGCTGAGGTTGTCGTCACTGCCCGCTTCGAGCGCTTTTTCTACCAGATTTTGGCAAGTATCAGAAAGCTCATCGGCGTGGGTAGCTATTATATCCTGCATTGTCGAAAGACTTACGACATCATGTATGCCGTCGGTTGTCTGGAGAAAAATATCACCGAGCTCCAGGGGAAAGGATTGATAGTCCATATCCAGATGAACATCCAGCCCCATGGCTCTGGTTAGATAGGCGTGATCTTCGGATACCGGCGTGCTGTGGTCATTGGTGAGTTGTTCCAATGCGCCGTCGCGAAGGCGGTATACACGGCTGTCACCCACATGGAAAATATGCGCGGTTTGTGATTTGAATATCACCGTGGTCATGGTGGTAACAAAGCCCTTATTGCTGTCCGAAAAACCTCGCCCACGGCTATAAAGCCAGCGGTTCAGCGCAGTAAGCACCTGCTGGGTCGAGTGTTTAACGCTCCACGATTCAGGCGTAGAGAAGTAATCCGAGAGAAAATTGGAAACGCAGGTGTGGCTCGCTTCCCTGCCAGCTTCCGCAGCGCTGACGCCATCCGCGATCACCGCGACGGCGCCTTTGGTGGCCAGAAGATTATCCGCTGGAATGCGAATGCCGATGGCGTCTTCGTTTTCTGC
This sequence comes from Halioglobus sp., assembly GCA_036961345.1. Classification (GTDB taxonomy): domain Bacteria; phylum Pseudomonadota; class Gammaproteobacteria; order Pseudomonadales; family Halieaceae; genus JBALVT01. The sequence continues at coordinate 15,454 of JBALVT010000058.1, read as the reverse complement.
TTTGCGCCCCGCGCTGCTACATTGCCCCACGCCGATGCTCAGCCCTTGGGGGAGTAGTGCCTGTACATTGGCTATGGCTGGTATTGTGTTCATATCAGGTAAGCTCAATGAGTTGCACTGTACCATCGGGTAGTACTTCGCTTTGGTGGCCCGCCGGTTCCTCAATAAACTGCACGATGAAGAAACAGATTGCGGCACTGCCGGCGATGATGGTGAAAAACGTCGAGGTATCAACGAACGACAATACAGTGAGATACGTTACCGCTCCCACGTTGCCAAAAGCTCCCGTCATGCCCGCTATCTGGCCAGTCATGCGGCGTTTGATCAAGGGCACCATGGCAAATACAGCCCCCTCGCCAGCTTGCACAAAGAACGAACAACACATGGTGGCAATGACCGCGCCGGGTATCCACCAACTGTTATCGATCTGCGCCAGAACCAGATAGCCTACCGCGAGGCCCACTATCAAAATGGAGAGTGAGCGCTTGCGACCGAAGGTGTCACTGAGATAACCGCCACTCGGGCGCGCCACCAGGTTCATAAAGGCGAAGCCGGAGGCCAGTAGTCCGGCAGTGATGGCGTTCAGTTCAAAGGTCTCCATGAAAAAGAGCGGTAACATGGAGACCACCGCCAGCTCCGAACCAAAGGTGACAAAGTAGGCCCAGTTTAGCGCGGCTACTTGTTTGAATTTGTACTTTTCAATTGTTGCCGTGCCTTCACGGAGATGATCTTTGTTGACCTTCCATATTTGGCTGGTCTGGAATATAAACAACAGGCTTAGTCCTGCATACATCATGTTGGTAGTGGTTTCGTTGAGAAGACCGAGGTTGGCCGGAGAGAGTTTCCAGGAAAGAACAGCCAGAGCAATATAAAGGGGTAGCGTCATGGCAATGTAGAAGTATAAGTCGCCCCAGCTGCTTACCTCCAGCCCACCGTTTTTCTTCGGCTTGAAGTAGGTAGAGCCCTTGGGTGTATTTTTTGCCTTGAACCAGAAAAAAATACCGTAACAAAATGACAGGATACCGGTTGCCGCTATAGCGTAACGCCAGCCGTCGTCTCCGCCGAAAAAAAGTGCGAGAGAGGGTAGGGTCATTGCCGCTGCCGCCGACCCAAAATTGCCCCAGCCCCCGTAAATCCCCTGTGCCATACCCACTTGTCTGGCTGGGAACCACTCGCCTACAAGTCGAATACCAATGACGAATCCTGCGCCAACAAAACCACCCAGAAAACGGAACAGTGCCAGGGTCTCGTAATTGTTGGCGAAAGCAAACCCCCAACAGAAGAAGGAACTGAGAATTAGCAGGAGGCTAAAAACCAGTCGAGGGCCAAACCGATCAACAAGCATGCCCACTACAATGCGTGCGGGTATGGTGAGTGCAACGTTGAGTATCAACAGGGCCTTTACCTGCTGTCCACTCAAGTCGAATGCTTCTTTGATATGAACTAGCAGTGGCGCATGACTGAACCATACGACAAAGGTAATAAAAAAGGCGACCCAGCCAAGGTGCAAGGTGCGGATGGCTGGATCGTGAAAGTCCAGGACTTTTACCGGGCTACTCATACTCAAACTCCATTGATGTAACAAGCAAATTGGGACGATATTTACGCGACTGCTACCAGCCCTCAGGAAACGTAGAGCAATCATTGTGCCAACCGGTTTTATTGCTGGCTTTGCTGCTCTGGTGCATCACATGAGGGCGCTTTTACGTCTGTGCGCACCAAAGTGGAATCTGCGAAGGTTGTCTCCTTGCACGTTTGCGGTGCGTCTGCCCCACAATCGAGCCTGATAACACACGCAATAGTGCGCCGACTCTTTATAAACACAGAAACTACAGTGATCCCAGGGTTGGCACGTCATTTGCTATACAGATGTTTTGAGAAGAAAAATGTGCGCGCAGCGAGGAAGACTTCCCGGCGGTACACAGATGGAGAAACAGTGTGAGTAATCGCAAGATTTTGGTCGTAGGTAACGGCATGGTAGGCCACCACTTCGTGGAGACCCTGGTCAATTCGGGCAGTGATGACCACATCACAATTCTCGGTGAAGAGCCCAGACCGGCTTATGACAGGGTTCACCTTTCCGACGTTTTCTCGGGCCGTGAACCTGCAGATCTCGCGCTGGCGACCCGGGAAACCTACCGCAACTGGGGAGTAGATGCGCATTTTGGCGATGCAGTGACCGGTATTGAGCGCGACAGCAAACGCGTTGTTACCGCGTCCGGGCGGTATTTCAGCTATGACAAACTGGTTCTCGCCACCGGTTCCTATCCCTTCGTGCCGCCTGTACCGGGCTCTGATCATTCGCGCTGCCTGACTTATCGCACCATCGACGACCTGGGAGAAATTCGAGCCAAAGGTAAGGGCAGTCGCGTGGGTGTCGTGGTAGGCGGTGGGCTACTCGGCCTCGAATGTGCTAATGCCCTGCGTAACCTCGGGCTGGAAACTCACGTTGTGGAGTTTGCCCCGGGCTTAATGGGTGTACAACTGGATGAGGGTGGGTCTGCCATGTTGCGCCGTAAGGTCGAAGCACTGGGTGTGCAGGTACATACCGGGAAAAACACTCAGAATATAGCGGCAGGCGATGATTGTGCTTTAAAAATGGAGTTCGCCGACGGCGACATTCTCGAAACAGACATGATTGTATTTTCCGCTGGTATACGCCCTCGGGACAATCTGGCGCGCGACAGCGAGCTGGCGGTCGGCGAGCGTGGCGGAATCGTGATTGACTACAAATGTAAGACCACTGATAGCGATATTTTTTGTATCGGGGAGTCTGCTTTGTTTGGCGGTCGTATCTTTGGCCTTGTAGCGCCTGGCTACCGTATGGCTGAGGTGGTTGTTGATCAGCTCAACGGTGTAGACGCGCAGTTTCAGGGCGCCGATATGAGCACCAAACTAAAATTACTCGGGGTTGATGTGGGCTCTATTGGCGACGCTCACGGGGGCACTGCAGGATCATTGTCTTTTGTCTTCAGTGATCAGCGTGAGGATTGTTACAAACGCATCGTCACCAATGCAGACGCCAGTAAACTGCTTGGCGCGGTACTGGTAGGAGACTGTGAAAGCTACGATACCCTTTTGCAATATCATCTTAACGATATTGACCTGCCGCCGGATCCGCAGGCGCTAATTGTACCTATGGGAGGTGAGCCGCCACTGCTCGGCGTAGGCGCCCTGCCAGTTACCGCCACCATATGCTCTTGCCACAATGTCACCAAAGGCGACGTAGTATCAGCCATCGATGGCGGTTGCTGCTCTATAGGTGATGTAAAAGGTGAAACAAAAGCAAGCACCGGCTGCGGTGGCTGTTCAGCCATGCTTAAAAACCTGGTGGATGATGAACTCATTGCCCGTGGTGTTAGCGTGGACAAAAGTATCTGCGAACATTTTCCGCACACGCGGCAGGAGCTCTACCATTTGGCTCGTATAGGCGAAATAAAGAGTTTCTCCGACATGGTAGATGGTCATGGTCGAGGCAGAGGGTGTGATATCTGCAAACCTGTCATCGGTTCTATCATGGCATCTTTGTGGAATGAACACATTCTGGATGCCAAACATGTTGGCCTACAAGACACCAACGACACGTTTATGGCAAATATGCAAAAAGACGGTACCTACTCGGTGGTACCGCGGGTAGCGGCTGGCGAGATTACCCCCGAGAAGCTGATTACGCTGGGAAGTGTTGCGCAAAGATATGACCTGTATACAAAAATAACGGGCGGGCAGCGCATTGATCTATTTGGGGCGCGCCTTGACCAGCTTCCGGATATCTGGCGGGAATTGGTCGCGGCGGGTTTTGAAACCGGTCACGCCTACGGTAAATCATTGCGTACCGTTAAATCCTGTGTCGGTAGCTCCTGGTGTCGCTACGGAGTGCAAGACAGTGTTGGCATGGCGATCACGCTGGAGAATCGCTACAAGGGTTTGCGCTCTCCGCACAAACTTAAGTCCGGGGTCTCGGGATGTACCCGCGAGTGCGCCGAGGCGCAGTCAAAGGACTTCGGAATAATCGCGACTGAGTCCGGTTGGAACCTCTATGTCTGCGGTAACGGCGGGATGAAACCAAGGCATGCGGATTTGTTTGCCACCGATCTTGACGATGTGGATTTGATCAAATACATCGACCGTTTCCTGATGTTCTATATACGTACTGCTGATCGCCTGCAGCGTACTTCCACCTGGATGGACAACCTGGAAGGAGGTATCGACTACCTGCGAGAGGTTGTGATCAAGGACAGCCTGGGTATTGCCCTCGAGCTGGAAGAGCAGATGGCGCACATCGTACAAACCTATGCTTGTGAGTGGCAGGTGACGCTTGATGATCCGGAAAAACTGAAGCGTTTCCGTCAGTTCGTAAACTCCGATGAAGCTGACACCGGCGTGGTGTTTGTAAAAGAACGGCAACAGATTCGCCCCGCCAGGGCAGAAGAGCGTCCGCGGCTGCTCGCGGTTGCCAAGTGAGGGGAGTAACACCATGACAGCGGTTGAAAAGTACAATTGGCAGGCCATCTGCAAACGAGATGATCTGGTGGATGGCGCGGGCGTCTGTGCTCTCGTAGCGGGCGAGCAGGTGGCGTTGTTTTACTTACCCGAGGAATCAACTTCGATTTATGCCTTGGCCAATCGCGATCCAATCGGTGAGGCCAATGTGCTTTCCCGTGGTCTTGTCGGCGATATTGGTGGTCGACTGGTGGTTGCCACGCCGCTCTACAAACAGCATTTTGACCTTGTTACCGGTAATTGCCTGGAAGAGGAAGATGTGAAAGTACAGGTATACAAAGCCCGGTTCGAGGGTGACACAGTGCTGGTGGCGCTGTGATTGGGAGTTTTGCTTAATGTTATTTGGACGGCGTAAAAAGAATCCGATTATCTTGCGCGACAAAGGTGTCGTGGAGTGGAAATACGCAACCTGTGGTTATTGCTCCACGGGATGTTCGATGGAGGTGGGGCTGGACGCATCGGGAGAGGCGGTGACGACCCGTGGTGTGGCTGATGCACCGGTGAACCAGGGCAAGCTCTGTATCAAGGGCATTACTGAAGCGGCCATACTAAATGCCCCGGGCAGGGGAAGCCAACCGCTGTTGCGCGAGCATTGCTATGAGCCCTGGCAGGGCACTGACTGGGATTCTGCGCTGGACAAAACCGCCGCCGAGTTCAAACGTATCCAGGACACCTATGGTCGTGATGCGGTGGCTATCGTTTCCACCGGACAAATATTGACGGAGGAATTTTACACATTGGGGAAACTGGCTCGCGGCGTCATCGGCAGCAATAACTATGATGGCAATACGACACTGTGCATGGCGTCTGCCGCGTCGGGCTATAAGCGATCCTTTGGTAGTGATGGCGCACCCGGTTGTTACGAGGATTTCTCTCACACCGAATGCCTGATGGCCTTTGGTTCTAACCTGCCCGAGCAGCATCCGGTTATCTATTGGCGTTTGAAAGAGGCGATGGAGAAGCGCAATTTTCCACTCATAGTGGTTGACCCCCGGGTCACGATGTTTGCCCAGTTTGCGGATATTCACTTACCCATAACCCCGGGAACAGATCTGGTATTGCTCAACAGCCTGGCCCATGTGATTTTTGATGAGGGGTTGGCGGATGAGGCGTTTATTGCCAGTTACTGCAATGGCTCTGATGAGTTGAGATCGCTGGTACAGCGCTACGACCCAACCAGTGCCGCTAAAATCACCGGCATTGATGAAGACATGATTCGCCACGTGGCCAGAACCTACGCAAATGCAGGTTCGGCGATGAGTATCTGGACGATGGGTATTAACCAGAGCACCCACGGCTCTGACGGTGTCTGCGCAATTAACAACCTGAATCTGATTACCGGCAACGTCGGCAAGCCGGGGGGCACTCCGTTGTCAATTACCGGGCAGTGCAACGCCATGGGCACACGCGAATGGTCTTCCTGTTCCGGGTTGCCCGGTTACCGCATGCTCGAAAACGAACAACATAGAAAGGAGGTAGGGGATTTTTGGGGCGTTGATCCGGCATTCTTTCCCGCAAAACGCGGTCTCTTTATGACAGATATTTTTCCCGCCATTGAAACCGGTCAGATCAAGGCGCTGTGGCTGGTTGCAACCAACCCTATGACGTCGATGCCCAATACAGCGCGTATCAGAAAGACACTGGAAAAACTGGAATTTTGTGTTGTACAGGATTCTTATGCTGACGTAGAAACGGCGCAATACGCTCATGCGTTTTTTCCAGCCAGTGTCTGGGCGGAAAAAGATGGCTGTTTTACCAATACTGAACGTCGTGTTAACCGGGTTACCCCGGTGACCAAGCCATTTGCGGACTCCAAACCTGATCTGTGGATATTCAACCAGATGGCGAAGCGCTGGGATCGTGGCAAGAAGATGAAATTTCCGGAGCGTGCTGAAGATGTTTTTGAAGAAATGAAAAGTTTGTCCGTGGGAACCGGTGCCAACGGCGCTCCGCGCATGTTGGACATTTCGGGAATGACCTACGACAAGATAATTGCGCAACGTGGGTTGCAGTGGCCCATGCGCGATGGTGATGAGACCGGAGAGAAAAGGTTGTATACCGACGGTGTGTTCCAGTTCCCGGACGGCAAGGCCAAATTGCTGGCGATGGAATGGGTGGACAACAATGAGAAACCTGACAATGACTTCCCTTTCTGGCTCAATAGCGGCCGGGTGGTGGAGCACTTTCATACTCGCACTCGCACCGGCAAGGTGGGCAACTGCAACAAGTTCAGTCCCACCGCTTATATGGAAATAAACCCGGACGCCGCTCAGGAGATGGGAGTGGAGCATATGGCTTATGTACGCCTCGTTTCCCGGCGTGGCGATGCAATCGTTATGGCGCAATTAACCCAGCGAGTGCCTTACAATATGGTGTTTGTTCCCTTTCACTTTCACGACTGTGTGAACCGGGTTTCCCTGGGATTACTGGACCCGCACTCTCGCCAGCCCGCTTTCAAGCAGGCGGCGGTGCGAATTGAGAAAGTCGATCAGGTGGAGGCAGCGCGCCTCAATCGCGAATTGAGGGCCTTTTGATATGACTGCGCGCGAAACCTTTGTTCAGGAACCAGTGACCGATGAAAGCGTGGTGTTGTATGACCCATTCGTCGACGCTCGGCCATCCGAATCGATTTTTCCACTGCGGCACAACGAACCTGATTATGCCTTGCTAAAAGATACCGACACGAAGGAGGAGAATCGCTACGGGCAGTTAATTGCCCTGACTGATCTGGTAGACCAGGCGACCTCGCTAAATATCAATGGCGTAAACGAGCCTGGCGTGAACCCTAACCGAAACAAACAGCACGCCTTTCATTTCACCGCGGACAATTGTATTGGCTGCCATGCCTGTGAGTCGGCTTGTAGTGAAAAGAACGACCTGCCGCCACATCTGAGCTTTCGCAGCGTGGGTTACGTGGAAGGGGGAACCTATCCAAACTACACCCGCATGAATATTTCCATGGCGTGTAATCACTGCGACGATCCGGTTTGCCTGAAGGGTTGCCCTACCCGGGCTTATACCAAACATCCCGAATACGGAGCGGTTATCCAGGACCCCGATATTTGTTTCGGCTGTGGCTACTGCACCTGGGTATGTCCTTACAATGCCCCGCAACTGGACCCTGTCGCCGGACATGTGGAAAAATGCAATATGTGTGTGGATCGCCTTGAGGTGGGATTAAAACCGGCTTGTGTTTCGGCCTGTCTTGGCAACGCATTGGACTTCGGCGTGGTAGAAAATACACCGCAGAACCGTGAACAGACCGAGACCCAATTGCCCGGTTTTCCCGATCCCCAGATAACGCATCCGAACATTCGCTTTCAGCAGACCAAAACCCTTCCCAGAGAAGTAACCCGCACAGACAGTATGCCGGTTAAATACCGCCGTGATGACGCCACATCCAGCTATAAACCTATGGTTGACCAAAAGGTGGGGCAGACCAGGCATTGGAATATTGGTCGTCTCAGTTCTCGGGAAAACCCGCTGGTGTTATTCACCCTATTGTCCCAGGCAGCGATTGGATTGTTCGCTGTGATGTTTATAGGTAGTGCGATTGGAGTAAACGGTATTGCAGCGTTCACCACCTCGGCGGCCTATCCAGTTGCAGTTCTATTCAGCATTGCTTTGGTGGCTTTCGGTCTGCTGATGTCCACCGTGCATTTGGGTAAACCCATTCGTTTTTATCGAGGGTTCAACAATATTCGGCATTCTCCCGTTGCGCGTGAGGGAGCGGGCGTGGCGGCATTTATGCTTTTCGCCGGGCTGCATATGTTAGCCTCAATCGCACAGGCACCCTGGTTACTTGAAAAAGTACCCTTGTCCAGCAGCGCAGTTTCTAGCCTTGCGTTGGCCACTAGCGTGTTTGGAGCGCTGGCGCTAGTCGGCGCGGTTGTTGGCCTATATTACATGTACCGTTGTTACCGTATCCCCGCGCGTCCATTTTGGAATCACAAACAAACGGGTTTTTCCTTTGTTGGTTGCAGTGCGTATCTCGGCAGCTTGAGTCTGGTTGTTGTGGCGGTGTGTTCAGCTGTCGTTATGGGTGAGTCCGCTATGCCGATAATAGTGCCGTGTTCGCTCATCATGACCTGTGGTTTACTGCTGGAAGGCGTCGGTCTCACCCTGCACGCCAGGGATATGACTCTCGCTGAGTCCGAGGGAGCTGTTTCCCACTATGTGCAGAAAACGACCTTCGGTAAAACGTGGTTGGCACGTAATATTGTGCTGGGGGTCGCCGCTGTGGCCTTATTGTGCGGCCCGCTTTACCTTGGCTTGCCCGGCGGAGGGGCCCTGTGGGCCGGTTTTGCTGCCGTTGCGGTGCTGGTGGCGATTGTGGGTCGTGCATTGTTTTACGTATTGGTCATACCCACCACCATGCCAGGTGCATTTTTCTGGAAGAACAAAGCCTTTGAGGAGCACGCCCGTGATATTGGTCTGGCAGATATGCCTCAGGTAGGTGTGGCGCCTCTCAGACACTGAGCAAGTGGCGCTGGGTATTTAAAATGGCGGAAGAGGTAGGGGTCGAACCCACCAGGCACTTTACAGCGCCTCACTGGTTTTGAAGACCAGGTGCCCCACCGGGGACATCGCTCTTCCGTTGTTTGAGTTTAACGACTGAATAGACGAGCGGGAAGCTCGGGATCAATAATCACGCGATTATTTCCCTGACGCGCGGTGAATCGAATCTGGTCGAAGTATTCCAGTATTTCAACGGTTATATTTCGTCCGGTGCCAAAGCGGGACTTTAGTGTGATAACGGTAATAGGTTCGCCGGTATCTGACTGCGCGTTAACCTCCTGTGCAAGATTGAGAAGTTGCATTGGCAGGGCATAGCGCCGATCTGAAACTTTGTGCAGCGCTCCGCGTTTCACCGCATCTGCCATCATCCTGTCCAGTGCCTTGGTCTCTATGCCCATGCTAGCCGAAAGTTCTGACAGCAGGGGTATGTTGTTGCCTCCGTTAATGAGAAGTTCTTGTAGGCTGTGCCATTGGTTCTGTTTCTCGTCGGAAACAGTGGCTTTGAATTGGACCGCGCTGATTAAACCTTCTTTTAGCGATAACTTGCCTTCACGTATGCCGGCGGTAATAACCGCAATTACGATAGGTGTCGGGAGCGTTTTTCCCAATTCCGACTTCAGTGTGCTGGCCTTAATACCACTTTCCTGGGGGTTTTCGCGGTGCCAGCGCTCCAAACGTTCTGATAATTTTACCTGTGCCGCAAGCCACTGCGCCTGATTGGCTATCCAGCTGCCATTGTCTATTTTGAATTCATAGCCGCTGTCAGGTGAAAAGTGCAGGGCTTCATCCTCGCGCATATTCCAAGCGCTTCGAAAGGCATTGAGGTTTATCAACAGACCTTCTTTGAGAACGTTTTCCAAAGCCTGTTCCGGGGCGTTCGCCCGCATGGACGTAATGTATGCAATGCGTTCGGGATGTGATTTTTTTGCGCTCGGAGCCTGCGGGTCCAGTACAGTGCCACCGCCCAAAATAATATTCTCAGCATGGTCTCGGAGCAGGAAACGCTCATTTACAAAACTCGCCACACTATCGTCGAGGATCAGCTGCGCCAGTATGTTTTCGCCCGGTTTGAGCCGATTCCCGCCGTCGTTTTTGTTCAGGAAGGCAATGCGTCCCGCAACACGTTTCGCGCCTATGTGCATTTTTATGGGGGACAAATGCTTGAGCGAAAATGGAGCATTTTTCAGCAGCTGAAAATCTACGTCGACGCGTCGGCAGACGTTTGCCACATTTGGTTCTACCAGCCAGTCTCCCCGGGATATGGCGTTTTTTTCAATTTTCCCCGCAAGATTAATAGCGCATCGCTGTCCGGCAGCGGCTTCTGTCGCTTCCTGGTCGTGAACGCGAATGCCCCGCACTCTAACCTCAATATTCTGGGGGAGTAACTTAAGAGAATCACCCACTGAAATTGTTCCCGCTGACGCGGTACCCGTAATGACAAGGCCAGCGCCCTTTAGTGCGAAACTGCGATCGATTGACAGTCGAAAATAGCCTTTCCGGCTGCGCTCGTCGGCCTTTTCGGAAAGCTCCAACAGGTGATTTTTTAACGCATCAATACCACTGCCGTTGATGTTCGATACTCGAAATGCTTTGGAGTGACTTTGGAAGCGACCTGCCAGCTGATGCTCCAGTAACTGTTCTACCTCCACAAGCCGTTCTGCTGGCACCCTATCCATTTTGCTGATTACAACAACAAGTTGGGTGATACCCAGTAACTGCAGAACGTCGAGGTGCTCCGTTGTTTGCGGCATTGGGCCGTCATCGGCGGCGACTACCAGCAGGCCAAGGTCAATACCGCTGATGCCGGAAATCATGGTATTTAAAAAGCGCTGGTGACCTGGAACGTCGATGAAACCCACAGGTGTACCGTTTTGCCTGGGCAGATAGGCATACCCCAGGTTTATTGACAAGCCGCGAAGTTTTTCTTCCTCAAGCCTGTCGGTTTCTACTCCGGTGAGCTGTTTTATTAGCGAAGTCTTGCCGTGATCGACGTGTCCAGCGGTAGCAATTATCACGGGCTGAGCATGCCAAGCTGTTCGACAAAGGTTTGCTGCTGTTCTTCTTCCAGGCAGCGCAGGTCTAGCCAGAGTGCACTTTTGTGAACGCGGCCAATAATCGGCAGAGGTAACTCGCGCAGGTTTTTAGCCAGTGCTCGCAGTGCCCGGTCGTCACCCGATAATGGGCTGATAACCAGTGCTGAACTCGGAAGAGTTTCAATCGGCAGAGAGCCGCTGCCGATCTGGCTGTGGCAATCGGCAATCTCCACGGTGAAATTCTGCGCAAGAGCGGTGCGTACGCTTGGTAAGAGTAACTGTGCCTGAGCGGAAATTTTGGCTTGTGTTCTGGTGAGCAGTCGCAAGGTGGGCAGTCTCTGTGTTAGCCGTTGCGGGTCGCGGTAGAGTTTGAGGACCTCAGCCAGTGCCGCCAGTGTCATTTTGTCCAGGCGCAGTGCGCGTTTCAGCGGGTTGTCCTTGATTTTTTGGATCAGCTCCGCCTTTCCAGCGATCAATCCGGCTTGTGGTCCGCCTAGAAGTTTGTCACCGCTAAAGGTGATCAGGTCTGCGCCATTTTCCAGTGTTTGCCTGGCTGTGGGTTCATTGGGCAGGCCCAGCGCTGCGAGATCTACCAGGTTGCCACTACCCAGATCGATCACAAAAGGAAGGTTGTGTTCTCGCGCCAGTGCCGCCAGTTCGCCTTCATCCACCGCGTGTGTAAAACCTTCCACCCGATAGTTGCTGGTGTGTACCTTCATCAGTACAGCTGTGTTTTCGTTAATCGCGCCGCGGTAATCTTTCAGGTGAGTTCGGTTGGTTGCGCCAATCTCAACCAGGGTGCAGCCGGAGCGTTGCATAACCTCTGGAATCCTGAAAGAGCCACCTATCTCCACCAGTTCTCCTCGGGATACGGGTACTTCGCGTTGCAGAGCCAGGGTGTTGAGTGTGAGTAATACGGCCGCCGCGTTGTTGTTGACAGCAGTAGCCGCCTCAGCACCGGTAAGTTCACAAATTAGCGCCTCAATATGCGACTCCCGATCGCCTCGTTTGCCAGTTTGTAGATTAAATTCCAGGCTACTTGGCGTACTTGCTACCTGGGTTACAGCCGCTAACGCCTCTGGAGGCAGGCTGGCTCGGCCCAGGTTGGTGTGTAAAACCGTGCCGGTGAGATTGAGTATTGGCTTGAGACTGGAGGCATCCCGTTCCAGAAGTTGCCGATTTGCCAAATCGCGAACCGCTTGCGTAGAAATATCTGGCTTTTCCCCGCTGGCGATAGTGTCTCGCAATAGCGCAAGAACACTGCGCAGAATTTCGGCGACCGGGGCATGACCCCACTGTTCTGTTTCAGAGGCCATGTCATGCAACATCGCGTCAACCGAAGGTAGCTCGCGGTATAGATTTTTGTCGGTGTCGGTACTGGTGCTCTTCACCGCGGTGCTCCTGTGAAATTAAAAACTGAAGCGCTCTTTGCTAAAGGCCATTACAGTATTTTCTATGATTTGCGGGTCGGGAATCATTGGCCCCATAACATGCGTATGGATACCGCCAGCGGCATATTCGCGTATCAGTTCCTGACACTCGGCTTCATTGCCGATAACGGCAATTTGGTCGACCAGTTCATCGGTCATGGCCGCTGCGGTTCGCTCCCTGTCCCTTGCTTTAAAACCTTCCGCTATTTCATTGGCGGTGTCTTCATAGCCCGCCCAGGCGAGGAATTTATTATAGACTGGAGTCGCATAGTAGGGGCCGAATGCTGCGCGGAACGCTGCACGTCCGAGATCCTTGTCGTCTGTCAGGCACATCATATGGCGGCACACGACTTCAACGGAGGCGGGATCTTTGCCCGCGCGCTCAGCGCCTATGGCGATGTGTTCCATTATTTTGGGAAGGGCGGAGCGGGGGAAGAGATTTAATATCACCCCGTCAGAGATCTCCGCCGCTGTTTCCAGCATCTTTGGTCTCAGGCCAGCCAGGTAAATGGGTTGGTTGCTGGTGGGCGCCTGCCGATAGCCTTTGCTGCGCAGTGTTTCTCCCTCAAAATTGGTTTTCTCCCCGGCCATCATGGGGCGCAATAAGGCCATGGTTTCCCTAATTCTGGTAAGCGGTTTTTCCATGCTCATGCCGTGCCAGTTGTTGATGATGGCGTGGCTGGAGGTACCGAGACCGGGAACGAAACGGCCCGGATAAGCCTGGTTGATGACCGCAAAAGTGCTGGCCAGGACTGCGGGTGTGCGTGTAAACACCGGCACCACCGCGGTACCGATGCGTGTATTTTTCGTGGCTTCAAGTAGCATAGGGACCAGGGTTAATGCATCCAGTCCTCCTGCATCGGCCAGCCAGATATCGTCCCAGCCGAGTTGCTCAAGGCGTTTAGCCAATGCAATTGAATCAGCCACGTTTGCTGTGGGTCCGGGTATCGTCATCGCCACTCTTTGGCGGGGTAAGTCTGCCATATTCTGCTCCAGTTTCTCTTGATGTATGTTTTTTTACGCCAGGTAGTGTTCCAGTATCCCACGGTCGGCAAACAGTTTGCTAATACCCTCGTGAGTTTCTGTGCCCACTCGCTGCAGTTCGTCGCCAACGTGCGCTCGGGCGAGATTCAATCGCCGCTGTGTTCGCGCCCTGGTTGGGCCAAAACCGAAGTTGTATTCAAAGAATTTTTCGCCAGCCAGACCGGCCTTGATATTGGGTATCGCATACTGGAGATAGCTGCGCTGGATATAATCGAGTATCACACAGAGGGTTTCCGGTACCTCGTCATCTGCCAGCCACTGTCCAGTATTATCGGGCTTGTCGACAAAAAACTGGTCGGTGTATTTGAGCAGCATGTCTTGATATTGCCCCAGCCAGCTGATGGCTTCCGGATCTGTAACAAAGTGTGCTTTGCTGGCGCCGGCCAGTGCGAAGTCAGCCAGGCATGGGCGGTCACCGAGCAAATAGTTGTTATCGGCGAAGTGTGTATTTAGTGCTTCGAGCAATAGTGTGAAATCTGCCCGCATGGCTTCTTCGCTCTGGGGAGGGCAACCGAGGAATTCACAGGCATTTTTGCCAAAACCCTGATACATCATGTCGCCAAACCCCGCAAATTCTTCTAGCTCTTTATCCGAAAACGGTACGTCGATAGATCGGTCGAGCATGGCGTTGGCGGCGAACCTGGGACCTACCCAGGCCACGTTGTCCGGATAGCACCAGCGTGTGTGAACGGCGGTTCGCCCCAGCCAGTGATTGAAGGCATCTTCCAGGACAAAACAGCAGGTACGCTGCAGAGGTGTTTCTGGTATCACCGGTTGTTCGGCAAAGCGATCATTCAGCAGCGGGCCCAGGGCGATGGTGTCGTGAATAAGCCATTTTTCGGGGGTCGCCAGCGCAGGGATGAAATGAGTGCCTGTGCGCGCCTCAATTTCTGCGGTGCGCTCCATTGTTTTGTAGTTCCACTGCCAGGGAATTTCTTGAAAGCGCAGCTGGGCCTCTAGTTTTCGAGTAAAAAAACTCAGTTCATTGCCTACTAACGCGTATTGGCCTCGGTACATTTCTGATAACCTCCGTGACGTTAATGTGGCCACCGGTGCGGTGCCATGCATTTTTCCAGGGATTGCTATTTGTCAAAGCGTGACATAATGGCATCTTTTATGACAATATAACCAGCAATATCGTATGGCAGTATATCTGCGTGTCCCCACTTGCACTACCAGGGAATTGAATCAATGTTTAATGCCTCACAATCCATAAGGAAGACAAAATGACTGAACCGGCCATCCACAACCGTGTTACACAAATGACCGGTACTGACTATCCTATTATCCAGGCACCTATGGGCTGGATTGCCCGCGCCCAACTGGCTTCTGCAGTGAGTAACGCCGGAGGCATGGGTGTTATTGAAACCTCCTCTGGAGAATTCGACAATATAAAGGCCGAAGTCGAAAAAATGCGTGAACTGACCGACAAGCCGTTTGGTATGAATGTGGCCCTGTCGTATGTAAAAGGTACCAATGTCATTGATTTTGTGATTGAGCAGGGCATCAAGTTTGTTACCACCTCATCAGGTAGTCCTAGCGTTTGTACCAGTGCCTTCCAGGAAGCCGGGATTAAAGTTTTCCATGTGGTCCCCACATTGGACATGGCGCTTAAAGCCATGGATGCCGGTGTTGACGGATTGATCGTAGAAGGTGGCGAAGGCGGTGGTTTTAAAAATCCCAGCCCTGTGTCCACTATGGTGCTGTTGCCGCTGATTCGCTCAAGGGTTGATGTGCCTATTATTGCTGCTGGCGGCATTTCAGATGGCCTGTCGATGGCCGGTGCTTTTGCAATGGGCGCCGAGGGCGTTCAAATGGGAACACGCATGCTGTCTTGCTCTGATTCTCCCGTGCACGATAACTGGAAACAATCTGTGTTGGCAGCGAAGGAAACCGACACGGTGTTTTTGAATCAGGAAGGGCGCCCGG
>JBALVT010000057.1:0-21573 GCA_036961345.1 Halioglobus sp. | reverse complement strand
CGATATGCGCTGGCGCCTGGGCTACCACGGTGTCGCTACAACCCAGGGTTTTCCAAAACAAGCCTTCGGTCACTTTGGCTTTGGTGGATCGGGCGCATGGGCAGACCCTAGCCTGGACCTGTCGGTTGCCCTGATTGTTAACAGCGGCATGGGATCACCTTTTGGTGATACACGTACGGCGCGTATTAGCGGCGCCGCCCTGGCGAGTGCCAAGGCCAGAGACTCTCAACGTGGCCTGGACCTTAACAGCTTTACAAGACCGAACATTCTCGCCAAAGCCACGTGAGTGCCGCCGCAAATAGCAATTTGCGTCTCAACCTCACGGGCACAGAATCAGACCCAGCCGCCAGGGCCGCGAGATACCAGTGTGCGTTGGACATGGCTGCATACGCCGACGAAAATGGGTTTTCCAGCATTAACCTTGAAGAACATCACTGCGCAGATAATGGCTGGCTGCCCTCTCCTCTAACCATGGCCGCAGCCATCGCCGCCCGAACAGAACAAGCAAACATTGGGGTGATGGCTCTGTTGGTTTCCCTTTACGACCCCATCCGGCTCGCAGAGGACATCGCCATTGTAGACATCCTGAGTAAAGGCAGGTTCAACTTCATCGCCGGCATGGGATATCGCGAACTGGAATATCATGCGATGAACAAGCCCTTTGATACGCGCGGAAAGTGGATGGACCACGTATTGGAAACCTTGCTGTTGGCCTGGTCCGATCAACCTTTTGAGTACCAGGGCAGAATGGTCAACGTAACGCCAAAACCCTTTAGCCAGCCGCACCCAATGTTTCTGGTTGGCGGTATGAGCAAACCGGCCGCAAGGCGGGCTGCACGACTGGGACTGCCGTTCGCCCCTCCAGTGGCAGACCCCGCTCTGGAAGCGTACTACCACGAGCAATTGGCCCGATATGGCAAGGACGGGTTCACCTTCGCACCACCGGCTGATTTTTCTGTATTGTTTATAGACGAAAACCCAGAGCGCGCCTGGGAAGAACTGGGCCCGCATTTCCTCAACGAAGCGGCTGAGTACAGCAGCTGGAAGATCGAGGGACTCGACCGCCCACTGGAGTTTGAGAGTCACTCCGTCGAGGCTCTGCGCAACGAGAAACGCTATGAAATTCTAAGCCCCAAAGAATGCCTGGAGCGTCACAATACCAGGGACGATTTCTTTGCAGTCATACACCCTTTGATTGGCGGCATGCCATTGGAACGCGGGTGGCATTGCCTTAAACTTTACACTGAGGGAGTATTGGCCAAGCTGCCACAGGCATAGATCAGCGTAATCGGTCCACACAGGAATACACCCATGTATGATGGCGTTGTCCACAGCATCCCAGCCCAAAACCGTGAAGTCAGTCTAAACAGTGGTTCAAAGTGACCCGCAAAATCATCTTCAGCGTGTGTATTAGCCCGGTAATCTACCTGATCATCGCCATGTCCCTTAGTCTTTTCCCGGTACAGCGAGAGCACCCTGCCAAGAGTTTGGATTTTTCTGCACTGTCTGAACGGCCGATGGACCATCCTGATTTTCAACTGGAGCAGTTTTCGGGCAAAGACGGAAAGAAGATAACCTTCAGGTCTATTCTCGGCGAACAAAACCTGGTGATTGCACTGCTGCACGGATCAGGTAGCGAAGGGCGTTATCTTCAGGGCCTGGCGCAACAGCTAGGTCGCAAATTGGATGCCACGGTGATTCTCCCGGATTTACGAGGCCATGGGCTATCGATGTTGTCCAAGCCTGGTGATGTCGATTACCTGGGGCAATATGAAGACGACCTGGAGGCGCTTCACAAACATTTGAAATCAACATACCCAAATGCTCGGCTGGTTTTGGGCGGACACTCCTCCGGAGGCGGCCTCGCCCTGAAATATAGCGGCGGCGACCTTCCTGCCTACGACGCTTATCTTTTACTGGCCCCGTATTTGAGTTACAAAGCAGCCACTACAAGGCCAAATTCAGGCGGCTGGGTACAGGTGGCAAAAGGCCGTTACGCCGGCCTCAGCATGTTGAATAATGTCGGCATCACCCGATTAAATTCTCAAGCCGTACTGTTCTTCAATCGACCACAGAAAATGAACGACGCTCTGCAGCTGCAAAGTTATAGTTATCGCCTGAACGAATCCTTTGCGCCGCAGGATTTTGCGGCAGATTTGCAGCACAATACAAAGCCGATCCTGGTTCTGGTCGGCGCTGAAGATGAGGCATTTTATGCACAGGAATTTTCACCCCTGTTTCGTGTCCATGCACCCCGGGCCACAGTGGAAGTTATTGGCGGGGCAACACACCTTTCGCTAATTGATGACGGTAGAACTGCCGAGCGTATCAGCGACTGGCTGGACGGCTTATTCCAAGGCAGCGTGGCCCGCAGGTAACAGCTTTGAGCAATAGCATCTATAATAAAAAATAAAACTCAGGAATCTAATCAGCCCCTATGACGAAATTTACAAGCACCGAGCGATTCTTGTCTCTATTTACCACTTTGCGCGCCGGTGAGGGCACCGCTGCTATCTCACTATGTTGGCAGTCCTTTGCACTCATGTATGCCTACTACCTGCTTAAGGTCATTCGCGAACCCATGATTCTGGCTGAGGGTTCGGCGGAATTGAAGGCTTATACCACAGCCGCTCAAGCAGTTATTCTGATGTTTTTCGTAGTGCCCGTGTTTGCCAAATCCTATAAAAAATTGAGCTCACTGGAGGCCAAAAACCACCTTTTCCGCCACACCCTGATGTTCTTTGGTATTTGCCTCGTCACTTTTGGCGCGGCTTATCACGCCGGCTGGCATATCGGTATTGCCTTTTATATCTGGCTGGGGATATTTTCCGTGGTCACCCTCGCCCTGTTCTGGGCTTTTGCCGCAGATCTTTTTAACGTCAAGGCCGGACAGAGAATCTTTCCACTGATTGCGGCGGCGAGTGCGCTTGGAGCGTTGCTGGGCTCTGGTTCAGCGAGCTATCTCGACCAACAACTAGGCCACGGTGGCGTAATGTTTTCAGCTGCGGCCATTTTGCTATTGCCCTGGATGCTCTGCCAGCGTGTTGAAAATCGCATACTGCCCGAGTCGCGCGCGCTTGAAACCCAGGCGGTTAGCGAAATGCCGGATGTGCTTGTCGCCGGGTTTGTCATGATCTGGCGAAATGCCTACCTGTTGCGTATTGCGGCATTTGTGATTGTTCTCAACCTGATCAATACCAATGGCGAATACGTTTTAGCATCGTATGTTAAATCGCAAGCTGATGTCGTCAGCTCTATGGCGAATTCCGCTAGTGCCACGGGCGATTACATTACCCAGTTTTATTCCCGGTACTTTTTCCTGGTTACACTGCTCAGCTTTGGCATACAGCTCTTTTTGGTCGCAAAGATCTTCGATCGCATTGGCGTGGCGGGTGCCATCTGTGTACTGCCCATCGTGATGATTATCAACTACAGCCTGATTGCACTAATACCCGTACTGGCGGTTGTGCGATCTGCCATGATTTTCGAAAACAGCGTAAATTATTCGCTTGGAACGACCTCCCGTCACGCGCTGTTTCTACCTGTAAGCCGCGACGAAAAATACGTTGGCAAACATACCATTGATACGTTTTTCTTTCGCACAGGCGATGTCCTTTCCGGCGGCCTGGTCTTTTTATTCAGCGCGGTAATCGGACTGGGAACACTCGGATTTGTGACCATAAATATATTCCTGGCCGTGTTGTTACTCATTATATCGATAGGCATTGCGCGCAGGTATAGAACCAATACACGAGAAAGTCTGGGGAACATGCCACCCATCCTCGGATCTCCATTGCTGGATTTGTCGATCAAGTCGGGGGAATCCAGCGAACTGCAACTCGACCGCAATACGTTCATCGATCCCGACGTGGGCGATGCGCTGAAATATCAGGCATTTCTGTCGCCCGAAGAACGACTACCGACCTGGGTGAAATTTGACAGTTTCAATCGGACATTCAGATTTGCGCCACCGTCAAATTCCAGCGGCAGCCTGACCATACGAGTGGTAGCCAGAGATTTCGATGGTCTGGAGGCACAGACAAGCTTTACCCTCAGTTACAGTGAATGATTCTGGAAAAATCAGTTGGAATCGAAAAACGCTTCAATTTGCGGCGCCAAAACCTTCGCTCGTGTCAGCAGAAAAAGATGCCCACAATCGACGACCTGCAAACGACAGTTGGGGATCCTGGCAGCCATAATCCTAGCATTCGCCATGGGAATAATAGGATCATCGTCACCCGCTAGTATCAACGTCGGTTGTTTAAGCTTGTGCAACCAGGGCAAACTGCTCCAACCCACCAGGGACAAAATCTGGAAATAATAGCCCTTAATACTGGGGGGTTTCATTTTGCTGGCATGCTCTTTGGCCCGCAGCTTATTCGTACGCAAAGACCCACCATAAATTTTTGGCGCGATGCTCTGCATGTATTCCGGTGCAAAATACCGCAGTGGATTAGACATTCGCACCAGTACGGATAGTCTGGCAGGCACCATCAGGTGGCCGGGACTCGTAGCCGCCAGCACGAGCCGCTCAGTACGCGCAGAAAATTGCTTCGCAAACTGCTGTGCCAGCATGCCACCCCAGGAAATCCCCAGCACGTTTACCTTGTCAAACCCCAGGCGATCCAGCAACTTCGCCGCAAGCTTGGCATGATGTTTAGGACGCCAGGGAAGCGCTGGGGGCTGGGATTCTCCAGCGCCCGGTGCGTCATACCAGATCACCGTAGTGTTGCGCATTTCTTCCACAAAAGGCTGTAACAATTCCATGCTGGCGCCAATACCGTTGAACAGGAGTAAAGGCAAGGCATCGCCCTTCTGCCGGCTCACTCCGGCGCGAATATGAACTCCTTCAATCCTGAAATACTGAAAAATCACTTCTTCCGTTTTACTCACGCTAGTTCCTTATCTAGTAGACATAGGTGCCAGGTGCCGCTTCCATCGGCTCAAAGACGCCCTTTTTACCCAAAGTCTTACGCGCATTTATCTTGCGTCCAGAGCGCTTTAACAACCAGGATGCCCAGTCGTCCCACCAGGTTCCCATTATTTGCTCGGCACCGTCCAACCATTCTTCGTGGGAGGCAGGCTGTTCATCGTTCGAAAAATAGGTCGACCTGGCATTGCCCGGGGGATTCACCAGCGCCTGAATATGTCCGGAATTACTCAGAATGAATCGTATATCGCCCGTCATAAACTGGGTGCTTCGATAGCAGGCGTGCCAGGGCGTAATGTGGTCAGTTACCCCGGCCACCATATATTTGTCGCAGGCCAGACTCGTCAAGTCGATCGGCTTGTCCAGAACGGTTAAATCGCCCGCCGTTACCAGCGGATCAGCCTGTAACTGGTCGAGAAAATCGCTGTGCAGCTGCGCGGGCAAGCAGGTTGTATCGTTGTTCCAATACAGAATATCAAACGCTGGCGGAGAATTTCCCAACAGGTAGTTATTCACCACGTAATTCCAGATCAAATCATTCGGTCGCATCCAGTTGAAGACCTTGGCGAGCTCTTTACCGTCAAGCACGCCCTTCTTTTGCGAACTACGACGTGCATTTTCGATACCCTGATTGTTGGCAAACAGTGTGATGTCGGAATCCTCCTGATGCTGGCTCAAAACACAGACCAGCGTGGTCAGGCTGTTAATAGTGTCCTTCCCGGCCGCCGCCATATAGCCTGCAAGAATTGAGGCTGTGATCCCACCCGAACACGCCCCCATCAGGTTGATACTGGGCTGACCGGTGATCGCCTGAATTGCCTCGATAGCATCGGACAGCGACTGGATGTAGTCATCCATACCCCAGTGCCGTTGCTCTGCTGTGGGGTTTCGCCAGCTTACTGCAAATAGTTGCAAGCCCTGCTCCACAAGAAATTTAAACATGCTTTTCTCGGGAGAGAGATCAAACACGTAAAACTTGTTGATTTGCGGCGGTACCACCAAAAGAGGCCTTTGAGACACCTTGCTTGTGCGTGGTTGATACTGAATCAACTCCAGTATTTCATTGCGAAATACAACCGAACCTTCAGTTGTCGCGAGGTTCTCGCCAACTTCAAACTGCGTTTTATCTACCTGGGCGGGCATACCATTGTTGTGACGATAGTCCTCAACTGCGTGGCGAACGCCCTGTACCAGACTGCCCCCACGAGTAGCCCTGGCTTTTTTCAACGCCGAAGGATTCGTCAACAGCGAGTTGGTCGGTGCCACGCTGTCGGTGAGTATGTCCATCACAAAACGCGCCTTTCGCTCGTTCATATCGTCCAGGTCAAGTTCATCAATCCATTCGGAACAGGACTCATCCAGGGCGAGATATCCCTGCAGCAATCGGCTGAAAACAGCGCTATCGCTCCAGCTTGTGTCAGCAAAGCGTTTGTCTTTGCGTGACAGACTGTAATCACTTATACCGGCAACAACATCCACCAGCTTCCCCGCATAGCCCAGAGTATGCTTGGCCGCAATCAGGGGCTGCTTGGCAATCTGACGTACCGTAGTTTTAACCGCATCAGAGATGTCCTCACTGCGCACTCCCACCAGAGGGCTCAAGCCTACGACACCCTCGGCCGCCTGATTCATGGCGCGCTCAGACTTAACTTTACGTGCCTGACGAGTTACGGAATTACCGGCCTTGTTCTGAGTCTGTGCGGTCATTGTTAGCGTCTCCTTGTAAGGTTCGTGTGATGCGGACAATATTGGGCTTTTTTAGACGCGCGTAGAAGGTTATGATCGGACAGTAAACAATCATTTGCGGACAGATCATGCAAAGCTCAAAAATCACCGCCGATAAGGGCTTTAATCAGTATAGAGGGATTTACCTAAAACGAATTCCCACCTACTCCTTCCCACTGATCCTGGACGTTATGGAAGAATTGGGTATTGAAGGAAGTGCGATACTCAAAAACACCGCCCTGGAGCGCTCAGAAGTCGCTCAGGAGGGAACACTGATATCTTATATACAAGCGCTCAAATTGATGCGTAATATTTTGGCGCGCAGCCCCCGGCCGGATATCGGATTGCTGATAGGGTCTCGCTACCAGATTAATACCTATGGCGTGTTGGGTTACGCAATGATGTCATGCCCGACATGGGGCGATGCGCTGCGACTGGCTCGGCACTATCACAAGGTGGCCAGCAGCCTTTGCAATATCGAAATGGAGATCGATGAGGACAGGCAAACGCTGACCTATATTGCCACCCCGTTTTATCCAGAGATGGTAGATATAGAGCCTTTTACGGTTGAAAAACTATTTGCCAGCTTAATTTCAGTCACGAAACCTCTACTGGCCGAACCCGGGTACCCAACAAAAGTCAGCTTTGCTTACCCGGAACCCGATTATAGCGAGTCCTATCGCGATCTTTTTAAGTGTCCCGTCGAATTCAATACGCCGGGCAATCGCTTTGAACTGGATCTCAAGGTTCAGCAGCAACCTCTACTACTTGCCAATACCATGAGCGCCGAAATTGGGCGAAAAATGTGTGCAGAGTTTATGAGCCGCCAAGAACTGGAAAGCCAGCAGATGAAACGTGAAGTTACGGAGCTATTGCTGGCCACACCGGGGCAGATGCCGAGTATGGAGGCGGTGGCCGAAAAACTGAATATAGGAAGTCGCACCCTGCGCCGCAACCTGCTAGCGGAAAACACGACCTTCCAGGACATCGTCGATCAACTGCGTCAGGATTTATCCAGGCACTACCTGAAACGCTCGCAACTGAATTTGGATTCGATCGCCCAATTAGTGGGTTTTACTGAGACCACGAATTTCCGACGGGCCTTTAAACGCTGGGAGGGGGTACCCCCAGCGCAGTACCGGCGTGCGCACATCAGCCTTGCTGGTAATCCTTAAACTGTACCCGCAAATCCTTCTTGCTGATTTTTCCCGTTGCAGTATGGGGTAGCTCTTCAACAAAAACGGCGTCTTCGGGGATCCACCACTTGGCCACTTTTCCTTCCAAAAAAGCCAGAACCTCCTGTTTGTCGACTTCAACCCCCGCCTGTTTCACAATGATTAACAGGGGACGCTCTGTCCATTTCGGGTGTGGCACACCAATCACCGCCGCCTCGGCTACGCCCGGGTGACCCACTGCGGCATTTTCCAGTTCAATCGAGCTTATCCATTCGCCACCAGATTTAATGACGTCCTTGGTACGGTCGGTAATTTTCATGTATCCGTAGGCATCCATCGATGCGACATCGCCAGTGCCAAAAAAGCCATTCTTGTCATGTGAGTCTGGCGCATCAATGCCATAGTAACCGCTGCAAACCCAGTTGCCGCGAACCCTGACCTCACCCGCCGCCTGACCGTCCCAGGGCAAAACATTGCCCGCCTCATCAACAATGCGTACCTCAACACCAAACACCGGCCTGCCCTGTTTAAGTTTAATTGCATCGAGTTCATTCTTCGGCAAATTTTCCATTCCCGGTTTAAGCGTGTTAAACACGCCCAATGGGCCGGTTTCGGTCATACCCCATGCATGATGTGTATACACGTCGTGAGCCTCCGAGAATTCCTCCATGATCGACAATGGGCAGGCAGCGCCGCCCACTACAACACGTTGCAGACTTGCCACCTTTTTGCCCGACTCGCGCAGATAACCCAAAAGTGCCAGCCATACGGTGGGCACTCCCGCAGACATGGTGACACCCTCACGCTCAATCAATCCTTGCAGAGCCTCTCCGTCACCCATTTTTGAACCGGGCATTACCAGCTTGCATCCAACCATGGCCGCCGCATAGGGCAAACTCCAGGCGTTCACATGGAACATGGGCACTATAGGCAATATAACGTCGCTGGCTGATAGGTTCATCGAATCAGGCAATGCTGCGCCGTAAGAATGTAATACCGTGGAGCGGTGGCTATATAACACACCTTTAGGATTCCCGGTTGTACCCGATGTATAACAAAGCGCGCTGGCCGCATTTTCATCGAGATCGGGCCATGCAAAACTATCGGAGTGGTCAGCGATGAAGCTCTCATAGTCCTGGGCGCCTTTCAGGGTTGTATCGGGCATATTGGCGGCATCGGTCAATACGATGTATTTTTCAACTGAAGGGAGTTTCTCCTGCAAACCCTCCAACAACGGCAAAAATGCGGGGTCGGCAAATACCAGCTTGTCCTTGGCATGATTAACAATATAGTCCACCTGTTCGGGGAACAGGCGGGGATTAATCGTGTGGCAAACTGCGCCTGAGCAGGAAATTGCATAGTACAACTCGAAATGTCGATAATCATTCCAGGCCAGGGTGGCGATACGGTCACCCTCTTCCACGCCTAATTTCGCTAAGGCGTTAGCTAACTGCCGCGTACGTCGAAAAGAATCTGCATAGCTGTAGCGGTGTTCCGGGTTATCTGCAGTGACTGAGACTATCTCTGCATCGCCGTGCACCCGCTCGGCAAAGTCCATAATTGTGGTGAGGGTCAGGGGAAGATTCATCATTTGACCGGGCAACATAGAGGCACTCCTTAAAAATTATTAGATTAGCAGGACAGTTTACGCCCCGCTAGAATATAGAAAAGGTGTAACGAGGACAAAAATAAATCTTTTAAGGACAGCGTCGATCGATAATGCTGCGGTTACACCTAAAGGAGACCTGCAACTAAAGATACGGTATCTTAGCCATTGCTTATTTATGCTGGTTAAGAATAAAAATGAATACCCCTATAGCGACCTTGGCATTCAGTGGATTACTGATTCTGTTAATTGCCACCAATTTGGCCGCCGAAGAGCGCCTTGAGACCCCCTCACCCGTGAGCGGGAGAAGCCTTTCAGATCCTGCCGGCATCTTACCCGCAGATGCGCTTGCAAGAGTAAAACTACTGCGAGCCAATGTAGAGCTTTTGCGCCTTTACATGGGTCGCAAACGTTCAGGGCAACCTCTACTGCAGGTTACTGAGGCCCGCCCACGTGAGGTCTATTCCCAGGCCTTGAACCTGCAATTGCGTGCCAACCGGTTGGCATTTGAACAAGTCAGAATTGTGCGCAGCCAGAGTATCGCCGTGAACAGTGATACCGGCCCCGCCGATGTTTTTCGCGTTGTTGACTCCGCCCTGAATTCCGTTTTACTTGTAAAACAGGACATGAAAATTCGCACCGCAGTCGCTGAACAAATTCAGCCCATTGAAGCCACCCCAACGGATGTTCTTAATGAGGTGGTATTGGCCGGCACCGAAATCAATACTCTTTTGCAGGATATGACATCTCCCAGTGACGTTTTTCAACTTGTCACTGCAGCGACACATATCGCTGCGTCACTGCATGCGTCTATTCCTGAGTCAGTGAACCTGCCTGCAGAGCCGGCGTTTGAGCCAAACAAAATGCCGGCAGATGTCCTTATTCGTATGCGACGTTGTTTTGAGATGGTCTCAAAACTGGCGCGTGCCAAGGGGGTCGATACACTGGTGCTCACCACCGCAGAGGCCGAGAATGTTTCCCCTAACGATGTCAGCGACCTGGCTGCGCTGCTGGTAGAGGAATTGCAAAATATTCACGAGCAGTTTCCGGATGCTCGTCCTCCAGCTCAGGCCTACTACCCGGGAAAACGATTTCCCTCCCATGTCTATCAACGAGCCGGTCTACTGGAAAATATATTACAGGACCTAATTAGCGCTTATATTCCAGGCTCTCCCAACAAGGGAGATTAGTCGACAATGGCCTCCCCAAGCTCAAGTGGATCAACGCTAAGACGCGTCACCTCAAACGCCAGTCGTCGACTGACAGAAGGGCTGCTTTCATCCAGCGGCACTATCGCAACAGTCGGTCTGGTTACCGCAATGCTAACGCTGGGGTTTGTCATCTGGTTCGTCGTCGAACTCCAACAGCAAAGTCGCGTAGGCGCTCCGCTGGCGCGCTCTGCCGCGGTAATGAACGCATCCATTAATGAATCTTTGGCAACACTTCGGGGATGGGTTGCGTACGGCCAGGAAAGCTCGCGCACTGAACGCTCACGGGTATGGTCACTGCAAATTGAACCGACGCTTGAGAATCTGGAGAACCTTGCCCAGAAGTCTGGCGATACATCCATATCCGATCAGGTCACCGAATTACGGGGCCAGCTACGCGATCTGAAAATTATTCAATGGGCCATAGAAGACGTTGCCAATACACCCGGTAACCGGCCGGCCCAAGTCGCCTACGAAACCCGACTCCGGCCACTGCAAACCGCTATACTCAAAGGCTTGCACAGCGCGATAGAACAATATAGCGACACCGAAAGCGGAGAACGCGCCATTGGTTTCGTCGCGCAACTGGCGCGATTCCGCTCGGCATTCACTCAGGCCGATCTAGCCCTGTCAAATTATGTAGCCGATGCCAGTGAGATTTACGAGCACAATGCGCTACAGCAGCTTATTCGCGCACGTGAGCTATCCTCTTTCATCGACGCAGCAATGGCTCGCGCACCGGCTGGAGATCTGCGAGACCTGGTAACCTATACTCTCGGTGAATTTCATGCCTACGACCTCCAGGTAAATGAAATTGTTACAATGCAAAAGGCAACCGACTGGAATGTGGCGCAGTTCCTCTATATACACGAAGCGCAACCGGTGGTTATACGCGCACTTGCTCTGGCCGGCGACATGGCGAAAAATCAAGCCCGCGCCATGGAAGAGCGCTCTGAAACGCTAACAAAGGCCAGTTACATCGTTACCGCAATGGCACTGCTAATGGGTTTTCTGTCGGCGGGCTCACTGCTATTTTCTGTTCGATTGAAACACCAGGTTTATACCGTATTGGAAAAAGCCAGAACACTGGGCCAGTACGAGATCGATAGGCGCATAGGGAGCGGCGGCATGGGCGAAGTGTATCTTGGCCATCATGCGATGCTGCGTAAACCCACTGCAATCAAACTACTGAACGCCGACAGTGCGATGGATGTAAGAGCGCAAAATCGTTTCCAGCGAGAGATAAATCTCGCCTGCCAACTAACACACCCCAATACCATAGAAATATTTGACTATGGGCGTACCCCCGCTGGAATTTTCTATTACGCGATGGAATACCTGGATGGTTTTTCTGTGGATGCGATGGTAACGGTCGCAGGCCCAGTAGCCCCCGGACGAGTCATACACATACTCATACAGGCTTGTGGGTCACTGCATGAGGCGCATCAACTGGGTTTTCTACACCGGGATGTTAAACCCGCCAATATGATGCTGACCACAGCAGGGGGTATCTGCGACACGCTCAAAATATTGGATTTCGGTCTGGTCAGAGACCTGACCGATGACAGCGATGAAGAAGAGATTGCTGGCACCCCCATGTACCTCGCGCCAGAAAGCGTATTGACCACGCAAAGTGGCAGCCCACGTTCAGATCTATATGCGCTTGGAGCAGTTGGCTATTTCATGCTAACTGGAACCACTATTTTTCCCGACTCAGATGTCGCCACCCTTTTAGCACAGCAAATCGAAAGTTCGATTCCTTTCCCCTCCCAGCGACTTGGCCGGGCGCTGCCGGAGGACCTTGAGTACGTCATTATGGCATGTCTGTCTAAAGATCCGGCACTGCGCCCAGACAGCGCTGCACACCTGGCCAAATTATTGGAAGATTGCAATCACCAGCCATGGACAGCAGTCGATGCTCAGCAGTGGTGGGCGACATGGGGGGAAACAGCGAAGCGCGAGGCAGCACCCGGTGATGATATGAGTTCTCCCAGCGTGGATATTATTGTCGATGAATCCAGGTTGTAAGACGGCGATACTACAATGACAGACGACTCTGAAGGCACACCAAAAATCGTTTTAACAGCGATGATCGTTGCCGCGTTGGTTACTGCACAATTAGTCGCAAGTCGGGCGCTGAGAGATGGGTTCTTTCTGACTCACTTCGATACGGCGCAGATTCCGGTTATGGTTATTAGTTCAGCCCTGTTGAGCCTACTTGTTGCGCTAACCAGCACACACATGCTTCGCGACATCGCGCCGGCACGCAGTATGCCGTGGATTTTTTGTGTAAGTGCAACAGTGTATATCGCGGAGTGGGCACTGTCTTTTTTCTACCCACACGTGGCGGCGGTCATACTGTATTTACACGTGATGAGCCTGGGACTCCTGGTGGCCTCAGGTTATTGGTCTGTAGTGAGTGAACGTTTTGATCCGCATACTGCTAAACGTTTTATAGGCCGCATTGGCGGCGGCGCCACTCTGGGCGGCGTCCTGGGAGGCGCTTCAGCATGGTGGAGTGCCGGGCTAGTTGAAGTTCCGACCATGATTTTCGCCCTCGCCGCACTGAACTTTGGATGCGCGCTTGGTGTATACCTTCTCGGGCGAGGCACGCTACCAAAAAGACGCCGAGCCGAGCCACCGAAATCGGCGATCGCAATTTTGCGCAAAACCCCCTACCTATGCCATCTGGGTTTATTAGTAGGCCTCGCCGCGTTTTGTCAAGCATGCTACGACTATGTTTTTAAAGCGCGTGTTGCTGAAAGCTTTGCCACCGGCAGTGAACTGGTGTCTTTTTTCGCACTGTTTTATATGGGCCTGAATGTCGTCACGTTTGTGTTACAAAATTCACTCACCAAACGCCTACTTGAAAAGTACGGTCTAAGCTTTACCGTCGCATCCCTGCCAGGTTCTGGACTAATAACTGGAGCCGTCGCGCTAATTTCTCCCGGGTTGACCAGCGCGGTTTTCATGCGAGGAGGCATTGGCGCCGTCGAGAACTCCATGTTCCGCTCTGGTTATGAACTGCTCTATACACCCGTGTTGCCGGAAAAAAAGCGTCCCACCAAGACAGTAATCGATGTGGGCGGTGAAATGAGCGGAGCTGTCCTTGGCGGTGGTGCGGCACTGGCCATATTGGCTATAGCACCGAATTCTGTGAGTGAACTACTCATCGTAGCGGGTATGCTGGCGAGCATTGGAGCAATATTTGTCACTAAACGGATCAAACTAGGATATGTCAGCTCTCTAGCTGAAAGCCTCAAAACGGGCTACGCCGACCTTGAAGAGATGGAAATGGAGGCCCGGCGGCAAATGTACGAGAACACCGACATAGGCTCGACGTTAAGAAAGGAGGCAAGCATTCCGGGCAACACTCGTGATAGGTCCCTGCCCTTACCACCAGTACCAACTCGCTCAGACATGATGAAACATATTTTTGCGCGGCGCGCAGCATTAGGGAGTAGTAAGGCACTTAATGCCAGCCAACCTTTTAAACCTGGAAAGCTACGACTTCCACCTGAGCAAGCTGCCGATGACATAAGTGTGGCCATCTTATACCTTCGCTCAGGTTCTGAGGCTGATATTCGCAAGGTACTCTCTCGGATGAACCCTCTACCCAGCGAGCTCTTCAGCCACGTGGTGCCGCTACTGGAAAACCCCGGACTGGCCGACCTCGCTGCCAAGACGATCCGCGCTGTAGCGCCACGCCACCTCGGCGCGCTTCTAGACGCTGTTCGTCTGGAAATTAACGGCATGCCTATGCGCAGAAAGATCTGCCAACTCCTCGGTCAAATACCCAATCAACGTTGTGCGGACGGTCTCATAAACTTGTTGACCAGCCCAGACTTTGAGCTACGTTTTCGCGTTGCTGAAAGTTTATTGAAAGTACATAGGAAAAACCCTGAATTGAAAATCGCCCATCGGCGAATATTTTCAGCAGCGAAGTTCGAAGCCCAGCAATGCCGATTAAGATGGCAATCTCGCGCCGCGCTAGACCCAAGGATCAACAGGCGCGCACCGCTGGATTCCGCCCAGGGACAGCGAGTTATTCAGGGTTTCACCTACATCACTACGCTGCTGCTAACCGTGCTGGATTCTCAACCTACCAGTCTGGCAATACGCAGCCTGGCCCACCGTTCCGCAGCTCATCGCGGCACAGGCTTGGAATATTTACAGAATGTATTGCCCGCGCCTTTGTTGCGCGAGTTGCGTCCGCTGCTGGAAGACCGGCGATTGGCTTTGGGGACGGTGAAAGCGCGCTCGGATATTCTTGTTCAGCTCACCAATGAACGCGGAAACGCGGAATTCGATTTACGGGAGCTGCGTCAACGGCTCGCCGGTGAGCGCCATAAAAAACCCTCACAGACGTGAGAAATACTTGTTATTCGGCTCCGGACACATTCATTTTTCGATTAAGGATTGATAGTCATCCCTGTCAAAGCCACGATACTGCATGAAACGCGAGCGTTTGGCCCTTTCGTTCAGGTCGGAGGCTGATTCTGCGCCAAACTTCTTGCTGTAAACCTCCCGCGCCAGCTCAGACCAGTCAACTTTGGCTTCGGCTACCGCCCGGCTGATCTCGGAATCGGACAAGCCTCTATCTCTCAATTCCTGCCGAACTTTCATAAAACCGTATCCCCGGTCCGCGCGCTGCCGCAAAAAGGCCTCCGCGAAACGCGCATCACTTTGCAGATTTTCCTGGCCCAGACGTTCAATTTCTATTTGAACCAGTTCATCCTGAGGGAAACGCCTTCTCAGCTTCTGCCTTAATTCTGTCTTGGAGTGTTCGCGCCTGGCCAAAAGATTCATCGCCGCCAAGCGAATATCTGCTGGGTTGATGCCATCACTACTTTCATGGGAAGCATCTTGCTCAAAAAAATGGCTGTTGAAATCAGTCATGAGAAAAGAAGGCGCCGGAATGAGTGGGGGATAAGTGGTTTACCCCGACGCCTGGGAAAAATGTGTCAGCAAAAGTGATCACGCTTTCTCTGTGCCAGCCTCTATTGTTTCTACTTCTTCAGCGGCCGCAGGTTCAGGTTCGTCAGGGCTTAGCAGCTGTTTGCGAATCAGCGTTTCTATTTCATTTGCCACCGCTGGGTTATCTTCAAGGAACTTGGCTGAATTGGCTTTGCCCTGCCCTATTTTATCGCCCTTGTAGGCATACCAGGCACCTGATTTATCGACCAGGCCAAGTTTCACGCCCCAGTCAATGATCTCGCCCATATGGTAGATGCCCTTGCCGTACATAATTTGGAACTCAGCCTGTTTAAAAGGCGGTGACACTTTGTTTTTAACCACTTTAACCCGGGTTTCATTGCCGATGATCTCATCGCCACTTTTGACAGCGCCTATACGCCGGATATCCAAGCGAACGGATGAATAAAACTTCAGTGCATTACCACCGGTTGTGGTTTCAGGGCTACCAAACATCACACCAATCTTCATACGAATCTGGTTGATGAAAATCACCAGGCAATTAGTCTGTTTAATAGTGCCGGTAAGTTTGCGCATCGCCTGACTCAATAGCCTGGCCTGCAACCCCACATGAGAGGCACCCATTTCGCCTTCAATTTCTGCTTTGGGCACCAGAGCTGCCACGGAATCAACTACCAGCACATCGACCGCGCCCGAACGCACCAACATTTCAGTGACTTCCAGCGCCTGCTCACCTGTATCTGGCTGAGACACGATAAGATCATCAATTTTTACGCCCAGTTTTTCGGCATAACTCGGGTCAAGTGCATGCTCGGCATCAATAAAAGCCGCTGTACCACCCTGCTTTTGGGCTTCGGCAATAACCTGCAATGTCAGGGTGGTTTTACCTGAGGATTCCGGCCCGTAAATTTCACAAATACGCCCCTTCGGTAACCCACCTATGCCAAGGGCGATATCCAGCCCCAGCGACCCCGTGGAAATTGAGGGCATGGCAACACGCTCTTTGTCGCCCATGCGCATGACCGTGCCTTTGCCGAACTGGCGATCGATTTGTCCCAGAGCCGCTTCCAGCGCTTTTCCTTTATTGGCATCCATTGTGAACCTCACTTGTTATGGCTAATCAGTAAACTACTGTATATATAATCAGTGCATTGAAATCGAAATGCAAGCCCCAAATTCAATTAAATTAGGTCGGCAGAAAAACCCGCCTGATAAGGCGACAGGTCTGGGGGAAAACTAAAGACAAACAGTGCGTTCGTCGTCTACGACCGCGTAGAACAGGCAGTCTGATTGCGCTATAGCCGCGTTGTTGGTGATCATAAACAATTTCAGGTCTTGTGCCGGGTACAACTTGCCCTCCTCTACCCGCACTAAGGAACTAACGGCACAGCGCCCGCCGGCATCCAGCGCACAAAACAGTTTGCGCGCATCCCCACCGGCCCATCCCAGCTGTGTGTTTCGAGATACACTGCCAAAATTATAATGTTCTATGTCTGGCAACAAGGTGATATCGGTCGCACCACTGGCTTCACCATAGGACAAACTCACGCCGGCATTAATTTCCAGGCGAATGGGGTCGCGGAGCAGCTCCAGCCCCCATTCGGTGTCATCCTGCGCGAGCACACTCGAGGCCTGAAAGTACCGGCTGAGGCCTTCATAGGCTAACTCATGAGCCTCTTCATCCAGTCGTCCACCCACCTCTACTGTCACAGTTGGATAGGAATGCTCGCTGATGTCCATCAGCGCTCCCAAACCCAGATTGGATACAATCAGTCGCTGGGTAAATATGGACACCAGTGCATCGTGCTGCCTGTCCATATGTGTACAAACCCCAAAAGATGGCCCTGTACCTGAGGTGTTATGCATGTCTATCACCGCCTCGGGATGATGCATTTTGAGTATTTCCAGGATTTCTTCTGCGATGGCCCCCTGGTTATCGTCAAAGGGCGGACGAAAACAGCGGTTCAAATCACGTACCCCGTTTTGCATGCGATGACTAAACAGCGGCGATTCCAGCGCCGCATCAACTGAAGCCACAATGCATACTACATTGACCGCGGGACGACGAGCGGATTTCAGCCAGCGAAACAGCGCAATAACACCCGAGGGTTCATTGCCGTGCAACAAAGTTACAAACGCGCGGGTTTGAGCTGGATTATCGCCATCGAGAAAAATACAGGCAGGCCCTCCCAACACTTGCAGAAACTGCTCTACGTTGTCACCAATCTGGGTGGCAAGGGGGTTGCGGACAAATTTAAATCGTCTCATAGGCTCCAACTTGCTACAGGTTTATTATTGTTGCTGTTGGCCATAAAGACTTCCAGCAATTCGCGCAGTGCGTCATCCAGAGGTAGCTGCTGCTTTAGGATTCCAAGCTGCTTTTGCTGCCAGATAGCCCCTGTTTGCTGGCTGGCGAGCCGTTCTTGAATAATATCTAAATAGTAGTTTGCTTCATCCGGTGCAATACCGATGGCATCCAGCCCCTCCCGGGCACGTGGTAATAACTTCTCTATTATTGTAGTCACAGATTGTTCCCTGCACCCTGTTTTATCACGTTGGGGCCAAATAAGCCTGGCACCCAGCCCATGCTGGGCAGCCCGGTAGAAGTTGTAATCCGCCATATGGAAAGGCAAAGATGGCAGTAAATCATTGATTTGTGGGCGTATTGCCTCTGCAAGGCCGATCAGAAAGGCTGCATTTGCGACCATATCAATCGCGGTGGGGCCTGCCGGCAGTGCGCGCATTTCAATGCGCAGGTGGCCACCGTCAGCACTGTCGTAAACCGGACGATTCCACAACCAGACCGTACTGAGATGTAAACACAGCTGCGCCAGCGATGGTGCTTTCTCAGGGCTGGGGCCAGAGCGAGAAGCCGCAGCGCACACCGGTAGCAGGGGCGGATAGATTCTCGCCATTTCGGCAAATAATTCCCAGGCACCGCGCCGCAGCCACCCATGGCCGAAATTAACCCTGGCAGGTTCATTCCAGCCATAACGGTCCAGGTGCCGCGTATCTATGGCCT
The DNA here is from genome assembly GCA_036961345.1 of Halioglobus sp. Lineage (GTDB taxonomy): Bacteria > Pseudomonadota > Gammaproteobacteria > Pseudomonadales > Halieaceae > JBALVT01. The sequence continues at coordinate 2,972 of JBALVT010000057.1, read as the reverse complement.
GTTTGAACAGTGGAATGCGCGTTTCGTGCCACAGGGAGTGGCCAAAGAGTGTCGGGGAATTGGCCCCGATGGCAACAGCCAGAGGCGTGACCAGCTGGATCGCGTTAAACGTATCTGCAAACTTCTCGGGAGACACTCTGTAATGCACCTGAAAGGACGTATTTGCCCCCTCCAGCGTGATATCGGCCATGTTGATTTTGAGCGGGTCAGAGCCATTGATGTCTATAGCGAACGAGCTTCCCCGCCGCTTTATCAACTGTGCTACCAGGGCCCGAAAGCGTTTTGTTGGTGTCACGCAGTGTGACCCAAAGTCTGACTGGCGCAGCGTAGGAAGAATGCCGATGGGTACAATACGCCCGCCACGCTTGGCCGCCAGCGTACGAAGCATTGCAAGTTTTTCGAGAATTTCCCGCTCCGTGTTTAGAAACGGCTCATTGCTCAACTGGCTAGGGCTGAGATTGTATTCAAGGTTATAGCGGTTGAGTTCGAGTGTTAATTGAGGATCGTCTGCATCGGCCAGCAGCTCTCTATTGATTTTGAGCGGTGCTCCGTGCTCATCGACGATATACACCTCCAACTCGGCGCCAATCGAGCCTGGGCCCTCGCCAAACCCCGGGTCACCCAGCAACTTATGCAGTGTCGATAAATCCTCGGCCAACGCGCCTTTAAAAGCCTGATAGTCCGCGGGCGAGAATTCAGTTCTGTCAATTTCGGTCCCCATAACAACCCATTATGTAAGCTAATGATCACTTTTAGTATTGACCCAAATCGTCGAATGGGCAAAAACGGCAACAAAGTTAATACGACTTGATTATCTTTGTCTCCGCAGGTATAGTTAATTTTAATACAGTCATATTATATATCGTTATCGCACCGCAGATGCCGCGACGACGGTCAAATTACATAAACGAGGCGCCAGCATGTCGAAACTTCATTACCGAACCTGTCACCTGTGCGAAACCATGTGTGGCATAGAAGTTGAATATGAAGGCGAGCAAATTCTCGCCATTCGCGGCGATAAAAATGATGTGCTCAGCAAGGGCAATATATGCCCTAAGGCGACCGGCCTGCAGGACATACACAATTGTAGCGACCGCTTGAAAAAGCCACAGAAGCGTATCCGCAAGAATCCGGCCCAGAAGAGCCACGACGACACCTGGCAAGAAATAGAGTGGGAAGAGGCTCTGGAATACGCCTCTTCTGAATTGGCCCGCATTCAAAATACACACGGCATGGACAGTGTGGCCTCTTATGCCGGCCGCAGCACTGCTCACAACATGGGTCTGTTGCTCGCAACACAGCCAACCCGGGATATTCTGGGCTCGAGGAACATCTACACCGGCTCTACTGTCGACCAAATGCCACATAATTTTGTCTGGTATCACATGTTTGGTCACCAATTCCTGTGCACCATCCCGGATATCAATCGCAGCGACTACTACCTGATGCTGGGCACCAACCCCAAGGTTTCCAATGGTGCGCAAATGGCCACGGGGGCCAACACCTATAAAAAACTTAATGCGCTTCGCGAGCGCGGCGGCAAGTGCGTTTTGCTGGATCCACGCCGTACCGAATCCGCGAAATACATGGACGAGCACCATTTTATCAAGCCACACACCGACGCCCTCTTCCTGATAGGCGTTATAAAAACAATCTTCGCCAAAGGACTGGACAAACCGGGCCGCATGGCAGGCCATATACGCGGCTGGGAGCAGGCAAAGCAGGCGGTACAAGACTTCGAGCTGGACGACATCAGTAGCGCTACCGGCATTGCGCGCATTGATATTGAACGCATAGCCGTTGAATTTGCCAGTGCAAAAACCGCCGTTTGTTACGGCCGCACAGGCATCTCTATGGTGAACTTCGCCGGTCTGACCCAGTGGTTAATGCAGGTACTGAACGTGATCACTGGCAATATGGATGAAGTCGGCGGTATGACCTTTCCAAAACCCGCCATCGATTCGCTGGATCTGTCGCGTTCAAGTTGGGGACGCTATCACTCACGTGTCAGTGGCCGGCCGGAGTTTTCCGATGAATTCCCACTCGTTGTTCTGGGCGAAGAAATTATGACCCCGGGCGAGGGCCAAATTCGTGCCCTGCTTGGTTTCGGTGGCAACATGGTGCTGTCCATGGCCGACGGCAACAACTCAGAGAAGGCGTTGAACGCGCTGGAATTTTACGTTGCTGTGGATATGTATCGCAACGAAACCACGCGTTTCGCGGACATTATTCTGCCGCCGTGCGGCCCTTTCGAGAAGAGTCACTACGACTACTTCTATCATCTGTATGACACCATTAACTGGACCAAATTCTCACCAAAGCTGTTCGATACGCCAGAATCCAAATGGACAGACTGGGAAATCTTTACCGAGCTACTGGGGCGTTTTGCGACCAAACGCGCGAAAAACCCCATCAAAAAAATGCTGATCAGCTTGGCGCACAAGTTTGTTCGCAACTTCATTAACCCCGAGTTGGTAACCGATCTCGGCCTGCGCTTCGGTCACTATGGCAAAGGTTTAAACCCGTTCAAAAAAGATGGGCTTACGCTGAAAAAACTGAAAGAAAACCCACACGGCATTTATTTGGGTGAGCACCAATACACATTCCCTGAAGGCCTGCGCACCGACGACAAGAAGATTAACCTGGCACCCCAGCTGATCATCGACGATTTACCGCGCCTGAAAGCCCATCTCATCGAGGGTGGTGAAGCCCGAGAACGTGCCGAGTCAGAGTTCGACTTGAAAATTATCAGCCGCCTCACCAACCGCACTCTGGGTTGGATGCATCACAGCCGTCGTTTGATCAAAGGCAAAAATCCCTGCGAACTGATGATACACCCGGACGATGCCACGGCACGCGGTATTGCAGCCGATGCCCTGGTAAAAGTCAGCTCAAACGCCGGCCAGATCGAGCTCCCTGTGCTTATCACCGATGAAATGATGCCAGGCGTGGTGTGCATGCCTCACCTGTGG
>JBALVT010000056.1:0-21896 GCA_036961345.1 Halioglobus sp. | reverse complement strand
GAGCAACGCATAGTCGGAGTGCTCGCGGAAAAAGATGGCAGACAAATTCGCATACGCGCTCGCCGTGGCGTCATTCTGGCGGCGGGTGGTTTTGAACGCAATCAGGAAATGCGCGAGCAACATCTACCGCAACCAACCACCGCCAGTTGGAGCGCGGGAAACACTGCGAACACGGGCGACAGTATTCAGGCAGCAGTCAAATACGGCGCGGCCACTCATCAGATGGACTGGGCATGGTGGTTTACTTCTGCCTGTATTCCCGGACGCGAAAAAGCCACTTTGAGTATGATTGAAAAAAGTATGCCTGGCTGTATTACAGTCAACAAAAAAGGCTCCAGATTCAGTAACGAATCGCAAAACTACGTGTCTTTTGTATCTGACATTTATGAGGAGACAGCCCAGGGCCGCGATTGCATCCCCTGCTATATGGTTTTCGACGCCGACTTCAGGCGCAACCGCCCTGTCACGCCTGCGCTGGTACAGGGTAAGTTGTTCCCAGATTGGCTGGTGCCAAAATCATGGTGGACACCGGAATATTTGTGCAAAGCAGACACAATCGAAGAGCTGGCAAACAAGGTGGGCATTGACGCTGAGGGCCTGTCCCAGACCGTCGCCACATTCAACGAATACGCTCGCACCGGAAAAGACCTGGATTTCAATCGTGGTGACTCCAGCTACGACCGGTATTACTCAGACCCCAACGTCACCCCCAACCCCTGTCTGGCGCCGGTGTTAAAGGCACCGTTTTATACCATGGCGCTTTATCCGGGAGAAATGGGCACGGCCGGTGGCATGGTGATTGATAGCGACGCCCGAGTATTACGATCTGACAACAGCCCTATAGAAGGACTGTACGCCTGCGGCAACAATGCCACGGCACTGATACCTTCCTATGCAGGTCCTGGCTCAACCCTGGGGCCGGCCATGACGTTTGGTTATCTGGCGGGACGCCATGTCACCAGCGCGCGCTAGAAACCGTCTTAATCCTGATAACCGGTAATTGACTTTGCAGCCTGGTAGGCAAAAGTCATGGCCGGACCCAGGGTTGAACCCGGCCCTGGATAACAGGGCAATGTTGGTGCGCTACAATTGCCAACTGCATAAAGCCCTGCAATAACAGACCCGTCTTCACTCAGCACCTGCGCATTCGCATTGGTTACCATGCCACCCTGGGTGCCAAAATCACCTGGATCAACGCGCATCGCATAAAAAGGTGCGGTATCTACTGCACCCAAACAAGGGTTGGGCGTGGATCGTGGGTCGCCGTAATAACGATCATAGGCAGAATCGCCACGTTGAAACTCAGGGTCTTCGCCACTGGCAGCATAGGTATTCATATTGCCAACCGTGCTTTCAAGACCATCTGGGTCAACATCAATTTTTGCGGCCAGTTCACGAATGGTAGCGGCCTTGGCAAAAAAGCCTTCCTGCTCGTAACGTGCAGGTACCGCCCAGTCAGGGCGGAACTTGCTATTGTATAGAGGCCCTACAAAATAACGCGCGCGAAAATTCGCGTCGAAAATCTGCCAGCTGGGGTTACAGGGGTTTTCTGGAGTATGAACCTTGAACGTATCCTGCTGAAACGCCATATAGTTCTGTGACTCATTGCTAAAGCGCTGCCCTGCCGGGTTTACCACAATTGATCCCGGGTAGGATTTTTCCATGATACTCAGGCGCGGAATATCCTCGCCCGGCACCGAAATCGTATTGCACCACCAGGCCTCATTAAGGCGATGCATCTTTGCTCCCAGGCGGATACCTTCCAAAATCGCATCCCCGGTATTGTCCATGGTGCCTGCGCTCCAGCGATGATCCGTCGGCTGAGGTAAATATTGTTCACGCATTTCCTGATTGTGTTCAAAACCACCAGCGGCGAGTATCACCGCCTTGCGCGCTTGAATGCGCAGGGGTTTGCCCTTGCGCATGACCTCCACTCCCAGGACCTCACCATCCTCATCGACCAGCTTGGTCATAGAAGTATTTAACCAAAGGGGAATATCCCGGTCCGTCAGTGACAGACGCAAACGCGCCACTCCGGCGCAACCCGTGGCCAACCTACGATCAAACTTGTCCTTAAACCTCCAGGGAATATCGAGCACATATTTAACGGCCATACTCAGGGCCGTTTTCCACCAACCTGGCATTTGCCCAATCAGTAAACCCGCCTCAACCTGGGTGATACCGATAACACCCCCAAGATGCATCATAGGGTGGGTACGTCGCAGCCTGCGCCATTCCTCGCCCAGGGCATCAGCATTGATTGTCTCTGGCTCCATGGATCGGTGGCCAATCATAGAGCCTTCCAGCTCGGTATAATAATCGGGGTAGTGCTCGAGGGACACGTAGCGAACCTGGGTGCGCTCATGTAGAAAATCGACCATTTTAGGGCCGTTCTCCAGAAAAGCATCAAGCTGGTACTCGGGAACCTCTTCTTCGGTAATGAGCTGGCGTAAATAGGTTTTCGCTTTTTCAGCTGAGTCCTCGGCACCCGCTGCTTTCGCATAACGATTACCCGGAATCCAAACACCCCCGCCGGATATGGAACTCGTACCCCCGTAAAGATCTGACTTCTCTATCACCACGACATCTTTTGTGCCCATTTCGTAGCTACACAGTGCCGCCGTTTGGCCGCCGTTACCGGACCCCACAACGACCACATCAAAACTATAGTCCCACTGCTGTTCAGTGCTCATCTTCAAACCTCGCCTTTCCAATGCGCGCCATGGTAGCGTAAGCGAGGCGTAAGTCCATATTTAACCCAGGCGGAACATCCAGCAGGTTTAAAATATTGATCGATGATGCGTTTGACAGATACAAATACTGAGGCTTGCCACTTCATAGCCGCGTTGTATACCATGGTCGGCGACCGGGATCGGCGAAATAAAACAACTATAAAATAGAACAGGAATAGCGAATGAAAAAACATACGATTAAAGCGGCTCTGGCGATTACGGGCATTGGCATAATGCTCTCCTCGCCCATGGCAATCTCCCATTTTGATGATAAGGCGATACCGCAATCTTATCGCCAATCATTCTTTGCTCTGCTGGGCGCCAACTTCGGGCCGCTCGCAGCAATGGTGAAGGGAGAAATACCCTGGGACCAGGCGGCGTTCCAGCATTACGCTAACGATCTGGCCACAGTGGCATCGCTCGACATTGCCCGCGGGTTTCCCGAGGGTTCACACACAGGACAAACCCGCGCCAAACCTGAAATATGGGAAAACAAGGCCGACTTCGAATCCAAAATAGCTGATCTAAAAGAAGCATCCATGGCTCTGAAAATAGCTGCTGCGACTGGTGACAAAGGCAAAATTATTGAAGCCTTCAAAGCAACCGGGGGGGCCTGCAAAGCCTGTCACGATGACTATAAAGCTAAAAACTACCTCAATTAAGAACGGTTCGCGCTACCACATTAGCTGAGGCTTTGGAGCAAGACTGACAACCCACCAAAGCAGCGCAGCAATGGCAACTATCACAATCAGGGCCCGCCACACGGAAATGGCGGGGCTTGCGCCATCTCTACCAGGGGATTTTCCTTTTATCATGGCCTGCAACAAGGGTATTTTTTTGACCCATTGATAATAAAAAACCGCCGCCAGGTGCAATACGACCAGTCCCACCAGCACATTGAACGCCAGTTCGTGTATTACACCCATCGCATCGCGAAACTCTACACTTGCCACGTAATAAAATGGCCCCTCGAACATCAGATCATCGCTGTTGAACAAGCCGCTTATGGCCTGAACCAACAACACTGACAACAGTAACAGCACAGACCAGCCACCCAGGGGGTTGTGACCCCGCCCACCCGAATTTTTTCCTTTTACATAGGCCCAAACCGTTCCTGGACCACGCACAAAATCGGAGAATTTCGAATGCCGACTGCCGACAAAACCCCAAATAAACCTGAACAGAACCAGTACTAAAACCGTGTAACCCAGCCATTCGTGCCGCTCAAACTCGCCCTCTTCCCCGCTCCACCAGGACAATACCAGGCACAGGGCAAGCAGCCAGTGAAAGAGACGTGTGGGCAGATCCCAAAGCGGGTGTTGTCTCATCGACCCGATCCTGGCCTTAAGCGTGTTTCACAAACGATGGGAAGTCGCTGTCGACTTCACTGTGAATATAATCCCATCGAGTGCCATCAAACACTGCTCGGTGCTGGGCTCCGGTGGCCGTGCTATCGGCCGTGTCATAACCGGCATCGCCACGGAACATTACTACCATCGCACCGGGCGAATCTCCAAATACTGGAAATACCTCGTCGGGTACCCTGCCCTTTTCGCCTGCTAACAACTGCGCAATACTCTCGTAACGTGCCAGGTCGCATAAGGTTACGTAGGTAGGGGGTAACATGCCGAGCAGACCGGCATCGTGTTCCTTGACGGCTTCTCGCACACCGAGCCACCGGGAATCGTGTATTTCGCTACCGTCAATCACTACCTCATCTTCGGACGCGACCGGCGCGGCATAAATCCAGGTGTAAAACCGTTTGGGTTCTACCACCGGTGTAGTCCAGTGGCTCAATTGAATCATCTGCGTCAAATCTGGCAGTAAACCCGACTCTTCCTGCGCTTCACGCGCCGCGGCTATCCGGGACGCATCCTGTAGATCGCCGTGAGCCTGTGCAATATCCTCGGGATCTATCGCACCTCCGGGAAACACCCAAAGCCCCCCGGCGAACATCAGGGCCTTATTCCGTTTTAAAAGAAGTGTCTCCAGCCCGTTGGCGGTGTCTCGCAACAACACAACGGTACTGGCTGGACGTGGCTCAGGAATTTCAGACATGCTTCAAACTCGTGACAAATTGATTAACCATGATAGCTTATTGAGCTGCTAAAACCACGTTGCGAGATCACCAAATCTCCACCCTTGCGCCCGGTGGGCGGTACAGAAGATCACCTGGCTGAATGTCAAAGGCATCATAAAACCCATCGATGTTGGACAGTGTTCCATTGACCCTGAATATTTCCGGAGAATGCACATCGGTCTTGATCATCTGGCGCGCCCGCTCGTCCCGTGAATGTGCCCGAAATGCCTGGGCAAATCCGACAAAAAACCGCTGTTCGCCCGTATAGCCATCGAGCACCGGTGCCGGCTTACCTTTCAGGGACGCCAGATAAGCTTTATAGGCAATAGAGACTCCCGACAGGTCACCAATATTCTCGCCCTGCGTAAACGTACCATTTACAGCGACGCCAGGTAGAATTTCGAAATCATCGTATTGCCTTATTAACGCCTCTGTACGCGATTTGAAGGCAGCGGTATCGCTCTCGGTCCACCAGTTGTGCAGCCTGCCATCGCCGTCAAATTTGGCTCCACTATCGTCAAAACCATGGCCAATTTCATGCCCGATAACCGACCCGATAGCTCCGTAGTTTATGGCGTCATCTGCCTGAGGGTCGAAAAATGGTGGCTGTAAAATGGCCGCGGGAAAGTTTATGGAGTTTTGAGTAGGAGAGTAATAGGCGTTGACTGTTTGCGGATTCATGCTCCATTCGCGTCTATCAACGGCCGAATTCAGCTTGGCCAAATCGGTGTCAAGTGACCAACGATTAGCAGCTCGTACATTGGCAAGTAAATCATCACCCAACTGCATCGACGAATAATCCTTCCACTTATCCGGATAGGCTATGTTTGCGGTAAACAACCGCAATTTGGCCAACGCATTTTGCCGGGTGGGCTCGCTCATCCAGTCCAGCGACTGTATTGAATCCCGGTAAGCATTCACCAGATTGTTAACCAGCGCGTCCATGCGGGCTTTAGACTCGGGAGGAAAGTGTTCCTGAACGTAAATCTCGCCCACAGATTCGCCCACAGTAGAATTTACAAAGGCTACGGCTCGTTTCCAGCGCGGGCGCATTTGCGGTGTTCCGCGAAGGGTTCTTGAATAAAAATCAAAGGATAATTCCTGAAGATCCAGCGACAGGTAATGCGCAGAAGACGAAATCAGGCGAAGCTTTAAATAATCCCGCCAAACAGTCATTTCGGTGTCTCCGAGAACTTCCGCAAAGCCAGCCAGATATTCGGGCTGAGCAACACTGATAACAGTGTCTTCCGGCAGACCAAAATGCGAGAAGTAGTCTTGCCATTGCACCTGAGCAGGTAGCGAGTCATGCCCGGGCCCGTAGAGATTGTGCCAAAGTGGATAGTTTCGATTACTTTGCGGCGGGCGGTGGAGACCGGCAAGCCGGTTTTCCAACGCCCAGCTTGTGCGCACTGCACTGGCAGCCTCGTCGGCATCATAGCCCAATGCCAAATACATATTGTGCGCATAATCAAGATAGGCCGCGATAATGGCCCGGCCCTTCTCGCTCTCATCAATGTAGAAATCACTATTGGGCAATCCCAGGCCGGACTGGAATAAAAATACGCGATAGCGATTGGGCTCTTTGTAGTCCGGACTCACTGCGAGACCCATGGGATATTTAACGCCGGCAAAATCCGCATAGGCAAAAAAAGCGAAGAGCTCTTCCGTAGTCTTGATATTGTCGATCGAATTGAGTTCGCTTTGCAGCGGCGAAACTCCTCTGTCGTCAACTCTCTCTTCATTCATAAAACTGTTATATAGCAAGCCAATGCGCTGTTGCGGCGTATCGTGGGTGGTATCGCCACTGGCCGCGCGCTCAATTATTTGTCGCACGTCGGCATCGGCTTCCTCGCGCAATCGTTCAAAGCTACCATCGCGCGATTTGTCTGCCGGTATTTCATTTTTCGCCAGCCATCCACCATTTACAAAATGGAAGAAGTCATCACCGGGGCGAACTGCGGTATCCATATTTACCAGGTCAACCCCTGAACGTTGTGCATTCATTGGCCCCCCGGTGCCGGTGGTGCCAGAGCAACTACTAATGAAAATTATGGCTGTAGTCAAAACAAAAACGTGAAGATTGGAGCGATTCATTCGCGATCCTTTAAATTTACGAAATAGATTATGGCAGCTGCGGATGGTGAGGCCGGCGACCGGTGGCTGGCAATCGACTGAGACTGCCAAAAAAGACGTTACACGGTTTTATTTGGGCCTAGACATGGCCAAATCGTACCCCAATGCTTTTGCATGGCCCATCGCTGAGTCCACCTCCTCCTGTGAACGGGTAGCCACCCAGAGATTGGTACACCGGGTACCGGTCCGGCAAAAAGCAAGTACTGGTTCGTCGGCATTATCGAGCAATGAGGCCATGATGCTGACATCGGGCCCGGGAAAGTTGCCTGCGGTAATCGGCAGGTAATAATAACTCAGGCCGGCCGCTTGTGCGGCACGGGAAATTTCTTCGCTGGTAGGCTGGTCTGCCGACTCGCCATCCGGGCGGTTGTTCACGACAACCTTGAAACCTGCGGACGCAATCTCTTCGATGTCCCGCGGCGCAATTTGCTCTGATACCGAAACAGTATCTGTCAGTTTAACAATCTTCATAAGAGGTTCCTTACCACTCGGGCTTATTACTCGCCCTTAAACTGGGCTGGACGTTTTTCCTTAAACGCGCGCGGGCCCTCGCGGGCATCCTTGCTCATCATAACATTGCCGGCCTGTTCCATTTCAAATTTAAAGGCGTCCGCCCAGGGTAAAGTGTGCGTTTCCAGGGCTGTACGTTTTATCGCCTGTAATGCCAGCGGTGCCTGCCGGCAAATATTGTGTGCATAATGCTCCGCTCGGCCAAGCAGCTCCTGCAGGGGCACAACCTCTGAAACCAGCCCCATCGCCAGTGCCTCCTGTGCAGATACAGGCTCACCTCCAAGCATTATTTTCATGGCGTGAGCCCAGGGCAACTGCCTGGTAAGTCTCACCATTGAACCTGCACCCGGAACAACTCCCACCTTGGGTTCTGGCAGAGCAAATTGCGCATGATCGGCCGCAATGCGAATGTCGGTGGCTTGCAACAGCTCGGTACCACCACCTAAAGCCCTGCCATTGATCGCCGCGATAACGGGTTTATACAGAGGCTCGCCTTTGAGCATAACCCTGTCGGTAATCATCGGATCGGCCAACAGCCGTTCTTCCACTGCCGTCTGAGCCGTTCTAGCGCCGGTCCATAGCGGAATAACCTGGGTTAAATCCCCCCCGCAACAAAAGTCCTGATCGCCGGCCGCGCTCAAAACAGCAACTCGAATAGTATTGTCCGATCGAACCTCCTCCCAGGCATCGGCCAGCTCGACGAACATTTCTCCGTTGAGCATATTTTTTGCCTCGGGGCGATTCAGGGTAATCCAGGCCTGCTGCCCACGTTTCTCAAATACGATACTACTCACTGTCTCACTCCTGTTGTTCGTCGGTTGCACCGCGCCGGTTGCACCGCGCCGACTATACCGTACCGTACCGCAGCGCAGGCGCTGGCCCAAGGCATATCAGCCCAAAAATGATTCAGGTATATCGAGCTGAACTATAATCACAGACATAGATCGTCAAAAACTTGACACCAAAGCTGGGCTAGTTGATATTTAACGACAGAAAAATAGACTTGTGAGCACCATGAGCGATTATCTGGTCCGGGCATCAGCCCTGCAGGGCTACCAAGAGACAGTTCGCCAGCTCGGTGGTAATCCTGACGCCATAATGGAGCGAGTGGGATTAACCGGGCTCGGTGCCGACCCTGAGGCCTGGATATCCTATCGCGCCTATTTGAATTTACTCGAAGAATCGGCGATTGAACTAACATGTCCCCATTTTGGCCTTCAGTTATCAAACCGGCAGGATATAAATATGCTTGGTGCGGTAGGTTTTATCATTCAACAGGCGCCCGATATCCGCTGCGCCCTCCGGGAACTCAGTCAGTATTTCAGTCACCACAATCAGGGTGCGATTGTGACCACAACCGTGGAAAGTGGCACAACCCAGTGGGCCTTCACAAGCAAACCCCAGCAACATGCACCCATGTATCAGCAAAGTGATCTGGTGGCAGGTATCGCCACCGGCGTTATGCGCTTTCTCTACAAAGACTGGAGACCCACTGCAATCTACTTGCCTCACAGTGCGCCGGCAGATACCCGCCCCTACAGGGAAAATTTTCAATGCCCAATCTTTTTTGACTGGGATACCACCATTATCGCCAGCGACGCAGCAATCCTGGATATCCCGTTGGACAAGGCGAATCCCGGCTTACACCAGGTTTTGGAAGCACACCTGAAAGAGTTACAACATACCTTTAGCGACGACTTTGGCGCCAAGGTCAGTTATCTGATCAAACAGGCATTATTGACGGGAGACTGCTCGGTAGAGCGCGTTTCCAGTTATTTGGCTATCAACAAACGGACATTACAGCGCAAACTAACCGCCGCCGGTACAAGTTACAAACAATTGCTCGATGATGTCCGTTTCGAAATTGCCTGTAACTACCTAAAGGAATCCAAAGGACCGTTAACAGCACTCGCCTATATGCTGTGTTACTCAGAACTCAGTGTTTTCTCGAACGCGTTCAGGCGGCGCACGGGTTTGTCACCCCGGGATTGGAAAAAGCAGTTTCAGTAGACATAGCCTTGACCCCGTGAAATACGGCCAAAGTGTATGTCGCGAAATGTAAAATTAGTAGCGCGTAATATCAAATTTATTTCTCAATAATCGATAAGATGAGTGCTGAAATATTGTCCGTATCGAGCCTTGGAGGATCAGCATGAACACAAAAAAAATTGCCAGGTGGAATGTGCGTACTGCAGTCATCAGCGGCGCTGCCAGCGGTATTGGTCAGGCAGCCATCAAGGCGCTTGTGGCAGACGGCAGCAATGTGGTGGCCATCGACCTTAAGATACCAGCTGCGACCCTGGAAGAGTTCACCATTCTGAAAACGCGCCAGGATCAAAAAATCATAACTCTGGAAGCCGATGTTACCAACGCGGAAGGACTACGCGAAGCGGTTAGCAGTGCCGTAATGGAGATTGGTGAGCCTGATTTTGCACTTAACTGCGCAGGCATTCAGCGCGCGGGTAATTTCGAAAGAATAAGTGATGCAGACTATGCCGCTGTGATTAATGTGAACCTACTTGGCAGCCGGAATTTTGCACGTGCCGTGCTGCCGCACATGCATGCGGCCAGCCAGTTGGCGCTGCTGGCATCTATGGGCGGGCTGATTGGTAATTATGGCTACTCAGCCTACGCGGCATCCAAATTTGGCGTTGTGGGTCTTGCCGAAGTATTGCGGTTGGAATACAAGCCTCTTGATATTGGCGTGTCGGTGATCTGCCCACCGGAAATACCCACGGCAATGGTAGAAGAGGAAATGAAAACCATGCATCCCGTGGCTCGCCAGCTAAAAGATAGTGGCGGCCTGGTTCAGCTGGAAGAGCTGATTCCCTACATGCTCAATGAATCCATATTAAAGAAAAAATATATGGTCATTCCTGGGCGGCAGGCAAGAATACTGCGAGTGGCGCTAAAACTGATCCCAACGGGTATATTGAACATGTATACCGACAGCGTGGTTCGTAAAGTGTTTAAGCGGGAGCCCGGCGCGCCCAAGCGCTAGGGCCGGTCTATAAGATGACTGATTTCTACACAGAAAAACTTGTTTACATCACCGGCGGAAGTAGTGGAATCGGCCTGGCACTGGCCCATCAACTTGTACAACAAGGCGCCAGCATTGTTTTACTGGCCAGGAATGTCGCAAAGCTTGAAGCAGCAGTCGAAGAACTAATCGCCGGCAAGCTCACCACACAACAAACCGTGACTTTTCTGAGCGTCGATGTCACAGATGAGTCTGCGTTGGCTGTAAGCCTGGATCGCGCGGTGGCTGATATTGGCACACCCGATGTGCTGATCACCTGCGCGGGAATGGCCACAGCGAAACCTTTTTTCGAACACAGCCTTAAGGATTTCAGCGACAACCTAAACGCCAATGTCATGGGGACGGTCGCGGTCATCCATGCGCTGGCACCGCACATGCAAAACGCGGGCGGGGGCACTATCGCCATGCTTGGATCTCTAGGCGGAATATTGCCGGTGTGGGGATACAGTGCATACTCAACGTCCAAAGCCGCACTGGTGGGTTTGGCAGAGGTACTTCGCTACGAGCTGGGCCCAAAAGGATTTAACATTTGCCTGATTTGCCCCTCGGAAGTGAATACGCCCATGATAGCCGCCGAAACCGAAACCGTGCCTCGACCAACGCGGTTTATTAAAGATTTAGTTGGCATAAGCACTCCCGAGGCCATTGCTCAACACAGTCTCAAAAATATAGCCAAGGGCGAGGCACTGATCATCAAAGGCATCCGTGGAAAGATGTTTTATCATACACAAAGACTTTTCCCCGGCCTCTACAGAATGACCGTAAGGCTTTTACTAAAGTGGCCCGGCGCCTCCTGACAAGTTAGACCTCAAACTTTCTGACACTTTTTCTCCGGCGACCCTGCCGCCAATTGTCTTTTGGGGAATGTTCCTCCGCACAAGAAACAAGCGCCCGTGTCGATGTGCCCAAACCCGTTTTTATCTGTGCCCTACACCCTACAGACATATTTTGTTTCCCATCATTGTGCTACAGCCAAATATGGATACACTGGTTAAGCCACACCATATACTCCAAACAGAGGGCTTATACTATGTCAGATCCAACAAACGCACTGGAACTCTTAATGGCCATGCAAGAGGGTCCTGTTGTCTCTCGCGATGATGCTCGTGAAGCCATTCTGATTCACAATGATGATTTACCCCATGTAAACCTGCCGGACGGTTCCACACTGCAATTACTACAAGTGGACCTGAACCAAAATATGTGGATTGTACGTAACCACTTCAAGCCCGGCACAAACATCGTAGATACCCACTACCACACGGGTCCGGTGCTGGCTGTAACCCAGTCCGGTGAGTGGTTTTACAAGGAGTATCCAGACAAGGTGAACAAGGCCGGATCTTACCTGTATGAACCTGCGCACTCAGTACACACTATCACGGTTGCCGAAGATGCTACTGAAGACGCCGTTGTCTGGTTTGCTATTTTCGGCAGCAATGTAAACATTGATGACGAGGGCAATGTAACCAGCATTATCGATGCTAAAACGATACTGAAAGTGTACCGCGCACTGTGTGAACTGGAAGGCAAGAGCTCTGACAAAGTTATTGTTATGGGCGAATAATTTTCAGGCGGTCTAGGATTGCGCTTTGCGGCCCCTATTGGGTTCTGCCGCAAAGCGATTTCTTAAAAAGCACCATTCAATTCTTCTTCGTTAATTCAACTGATTAACGTAACGGTCACTTCTGATATACCGATTCCATAATCTGATCGATAGTAAACGTCGCTGGTCTCTGTCTGGGCGGAAACTCCTGAAGTGATGCAACAAACTGACCAACGGCACCCATACCCAGCATACCCACCGAGCCAATTTTCATATCCCACCACTGATTGTAACTATTGGAATCTGTGTCGGCCCGTTCAAAGGGGTCGCGACGCAAGTTGAATACCTTGGGGATACGCAGAGTTATGAAAGGGTCGCGCCAGACGTCAAATCTGTGAGCTCTCTGTTCAGCAAATACAAACTTCCAGTCACCGACACGTGCAGAGGTCAGCAGGCCATCGTCGCTAAAGTAGAAAAATTCACGGCGCGGAGCAATTTTAGTTTGGCCTTCCAGGAACGGCAGGAAATTATAGCCATCCAGATGCACCTTAAAGTTGTCCTTGCCTACACGTTTACCTTTCTTGAGCTCGCTTACGACTTTATCTTCACCCACCGCAGCCATCAATGTAGGCACCCAGTCCAAGTGCGACATAACCTGATTGCTGATGCCACCGGCTTTGATATGGCCGGGCCAGCGGGCCATGGCTGGAACGCGATATCCACCTTCCCAGTTGGTGTTTTTCTCCCCTCGATATGGCGTAATTGCCGCATCTGGCCACTGATTGAAGTGCGGCCCATTGTCGGTGGAATAAATAACAATGGTGTTATCGGCTATGCCAAGCTCGTCCAGCTTATTGAGCAAGACACCCACGTGACCATCGTGCTCAACCATTGCGTCGTTGTAAAAGCCCTGGCCTGTGGTCCCCAAAGATTCCGGTTTCACATGTGTGTAATAGTGCATTCGGGTTGAGTTAAACCAGACGAAAAAGGGCTTGTCGTCTTTATGTGCTCTGTCAATAAACTTAAGCGACGCCGCGAGAAATTCCTCATCGACGGTTTCCATACGCTTTTTGGTAAGCGGACCACTGTCTTCAATTTTCCCATCGGCATAGCTGTGAATCACACCCCGTGGACCGTACTTTTCACGAAAGCCCGGCATTTTTGGGTAATCAGGTTCTTCAGGCATTTCTTCAGCATTCAAATGGTATAAATTGCCAAAGAACTCATCGAAACCGTGATTGGTGGGCAGGTATTTATCTTGATCTCCCAGGTGATTTTTGCCAAATTGCCCGCTGGTATAACCCAGGGGTTTTAGCAGTTCTGCCAACGTAGGATCTTCCGCTTGCAGGCCTAACTCAGATCCTGGAACACCCACCTTGGTCAGCCCGGTGCGAATGGGATGCTGACCTGTAATAAAGGCGGAGCGCCCCGCGGTGCAACTCTGTTCGCCGTAGTAATCGGTAAACACCACACCTTCGTTGGCTACACGGTCAATGTTGGGGGTCTGGTAGCCCATCTGCCCCATGCTGTAACGACTGATGTTCCAAATGCCGATATCGTCACCCCATATCACCAGGATATTGGGTTTGTCGGCAGCGCCGACCACCGGAGCAAAAAGAAACGCCCCCATGATCAGCAGTACAGAATAAAACTTGTTTGTCGTCATTGGGGGTAACTCCATCATTTATAATTGTTGTTCTTAGTTTAGACTAAAAGCGATAAATCGCCTGTATGGCGAAATATCGGGGCCGCTCAGTAATCTCTACATAGGAGTTACTGGCGGTCGTCGGCACGTCATTATTCTACACTCTGTTTTCTTCGTAAGTCAGGTCCTGATTACGTGACTTGTTATGGGCTGTAAGATTCATTCCAAAAGAAGTGAATCGTTGCGCGTCTATCGAATCCAGACACCCCCAGAGCAACCCTTTGAAAACACCTCGATAAACTCACCCAGATTTCCAAGGGTCTCTATGACCATTTTATCCTTGATACCATCCAATTATTACTTCGCATACGCGTCATGCCGGCCCATAACAACTGCATACAGAGAGTGATTTTTATAACGCCCATTCTCTGTATGCAAAAATTGCTGTAATTCGAAATTCCTTGTAAATCAATCTGCTGCCGATTCAGATAGCGTATTTGACGACAGACAAGGGGAACACCCGATTGTTCCCATTTTGACCTCAGTACGTTTTGAGTAAACGACTGCCCCTGACCCCATCATAGGCCAACCGCCGAAAATAGCTGCGATCTCAACCGGTCGAGGGACACCGGGACCATTCAGTCGACAGCTATTCGTAGAATAGCTGTCAGCGGTAGATTGAATCACCGGTACTTTCAGCGTTCGACATTTTCTCCTTGAGCATGAGGAAGAAGCTTGGTGTGTGCTGAAACTCCCGCTGCGACACATACTCTTTGATCCCAGGTGAACCCGCAGCTAGATTTAGAACGTTTTCATATACTGTCCAGTCCACTTTCTCCATTCTCCCAGAGGAATACTGACTGTACGCATCATCCAGGATTCTTATTATGGAGCCCGTTATTAGCAAAAACCTCACTCGATCTTCGCGTTCAAGCTGCTCGTAGTTGATTAGGCCCTGGTCCCAAATTCTCGAAAGATCTGGGCTCGCAGCAACAGTTTGAATCCAGGCATTGTAAGAGGTCGAGATATCATGTATTGCGGATAGGCGGCTCTCTTTTGCTGCCTGCCGAATCTGCTGAGAAAGATATATGAGAGTCGCTATCACAGCAGCGGCAGCAGCTAACTCGGCGATCGCACCTAGTGCATCCCAGTTCATCTGTATACATCTCCTTGTCATTGGACGAACAAAAGCATAACCGCATATGCGATTGATTTAAAAGCTGGGCTAACGACCGGTTGAATCCATGCCACAAAGCAGCCATTTTCGAAGTCCGAATTTCCGCCATTAGCGGCACTACAATCAATCTCCCGGTTACCTGTCCTTGTTAGGCGTGGATGGACGTCCTCGCTCCGAGGGCCGCCCACCGATAAAAATCCTACTTAACCGCTTTTACAGTAGGCAGAATCCGAAACCCCTCCACACTAACCAGTTCGCTAGGCTGATAATGACGTATGCCCAAGTTGAACACACCAGAATCATTAGCGGTTTCGATGTTATTGGGAGCCTTGCCACCACATCCAAAACTGATTGTATAAGTGCCGTCAGCATTAGGCGTAGCCGTGTTAGAGCTTAGATTGGCCAGATCGTTAAACATGAATCCGGCCTTGTCATACACAGTTATAGACCAAAACGCTCTGTTCTTGGGGTCCTGAAATGTGGCTTTGTGGCAGACATCTGCAGGATAATTACCCGATACTTCGTAGATGTTGTCGTTATCCTGTGCGCCACCCCAGCCGATTGCCGCACCCACTTCGTACTTCTCTTGCGTGAATAACTTGTTCGACGCATCAGTAGGTGCTGTAAACATCCCGACCAGAGCATCTTTTCCATCGCGTTCGGTGATGGCTGGCATCTGAGCTTTCAAAACATCTTCAACTGCCGTAAATGACTTTTGATTCACAGGCTCGGCTTTGAACGGATTGCTGCTCGCCGCGCTAATTGCCATTTGATCTTGGAATTTAGCTGCTTCTGCTTCCGTGAAAGTAGCGTCGAGCCGAACAACCACATAAACGTGACTGCCTGTGTGCGTAGTCAATTCAAATGTACCAGGACCGTAGAACATAGGTTGAATACGGTGGTCTTCAGTTACAGGCTGTACGGACATATACTTACCTTCTGGAACCTTCGGCATGCTTATGGTTGCGCCTTTGGAGACGTCAACTACAGCAAATGAATAATAAGTATCGCGGTTCATGCGCACGACAGGTTGCTGGTCGGTGGGAGTGAGCTGACGCTTGTGTAATAAGTTATTTACGCCCACAAGATCTTGGTTTTTTAACAACTGGTGAGATGTCTCGTCAGTAGGGTAGCTGGCTCGGGTTACAGCCTCTCCCTGGGGCGAAAAGAAGTCGTCTAAGTTATCTACAGGCTGAGCTATGGCCGTGTTGGCCGTCATTGCAGCGATAAGAAGTAAAGATGCTTGTGTGGTTTTCATGTTGCACTCCCTTGGTAATATTAGTTCGATACGTTCGATGTGCCGTTTAAGATCACAATGTGGTGACGCCAATATAATGACTCTCCACGCCATGCGCAAACCGATAGCGTTTTAGCTTAGATTTCTCTATAACTTGCAAGACTAGGGTCATTTTACCTAATTCCCTCGCGTCTTAATCATTAGCGAAAACGACCGCTTCCAGGACAAAGCTACCGTTCGAGAGTCACCTGGGCCGTCCACTCGAATGGCAGCAAACACCACAAAGAAGACCCTCACACCGCCTGTGGTGATAGCGGGAATAGCGATTGTGCTCGGTGAACCCATTTTTGTTGGGGGAGCGGTTGATGTCCGCCGAAGAACCGACAGTGAGGTTTTGTTGTACTATTCTGAGAGATATAGCCCTGTGCATTCCGGGAGGTAAGCAACCATGATAGAACTGAAAATTTTTGATATCGATGGCCACGCCGGCGTTGTCCTTCCCGAGGAGGTCATCGACGCCTTGCAGGCAAAAATCGGCGACTATCTGTTTTTAGCCGAGATGGCCGACGGCAGCTACCGCCTAGCCCGCCATGACAAGAAACAGGTGGAGCTAATGGTACTGGTGGATGCCCAAATGCACGAGGAAGACGCGTGAGTTGAACTCTGTAATCTCACCCGTCCATCGCCTTTTGCACCCCGATACACAGCTCGGCTTGCTACCAAACGCCTGATCTTGATGCAACGCCACCTTATGGCTCAAACGACAGCAGCTGAAACCTGTGAACATCGCGTGTTATGGCGCAAATATTCGTTGCCCGCGGGTGCATGCCCCTCTCTCACTGACAGAGACCTGCCAGCTACCAAGAGTATGGTTGAGAATGGGACGGAAGGACTATGTTAAGTAATTTTCTGCCCTTCCCGCTTTCACGTGTTTGCGGAAGTAGCAGTTAAGCGAGGCTTGCCAAGTTTTGCTGGGAAGGAAATGTCTTTTCTGTGTCGAAAGCGCGTTTTCACACACCCTCAGGACATTACGGACATCCTGGTCCTCTCCGTAGTCACCACACAACGGCCGTTCGAGAGCCCCCGATTTCAACTATATGAACGGCCCTTGTGTGCTCCAAAAGGCATTGACTGATCGGAACTTGGAATTGCGTTGAAAGGTCACGCTACCAAGATATGCTGCGCGTAGCAGCTATCAAGGTTCATCAAACCTAGTAGGCGCTGGTCCGGGATCGTGTCCTAGAACTGCAAGCCATTTCGTGAACGACTCACCGGGGTTATCGACTCTTTGTGCGGCGCTTTCCTGGGTAGAAGTCAACAGCCTTTCGATGTATTCCACATAAGCCTTTCCGTAGCTGTTGTGATTCAATGGCCACCATGCGCGAATACCTGGCCACGAGAGCACCATATCGCACATGGAATCCTCGTACCCCTTGAATGCTTCCTCGTCAAGGGTACCTTGGCGGTATTGATAGTATTGATTCTCGAAGTTGAGGAACAGTGTGCGACAGACCATCCAGAATTTTTGGAATGTGAGAGAATCAATGTCCCGGTTACCCCGCATTCCCTGAGCAAATGCCTCTGGGGCGTCGGCGCCAGCGAGTGCCAAGAACATGTCTTGCCATATTGATGTGTTCCCTTGAAAGGTAGAAGCATTTACTGCGCGAGTGTTATGTTTGGTCTGGATCGCAAGATATCCAAGCGTAGCAATCACCCCAATCGCACCGATCGCATCCCAGTTCATACTCCTTCCCCTTGTTACCCATTCTCCAATAAAAATAGACAAATATTCGCTGTGAGTCGAAAGCAGACCCTCGGGTCATTGTAGACCATACGACCGGATTTAGGACGCAGCTGCCGAAGAGAGGCAACCGCCAGGACAGGGACTATACTCAGAGAGCTGCCCTTCAGCCATTTGGGAGGGAAGGCAAAAATACTCCGAGAACGGACTTTCGGAGTCTGCCATGCCAACGAATAGGTATCGACTGAACGCGGCCGGTTGCGCTAGAAGCTTTCTGCATCGGTTCGTAGGAATTTACTCCTCCAGCGTTCGGCGGAAGAGAGGAATTCTATGAGTCCTGACCAGAAAATAACGGGTGGGTGTTATTGCGGAGCAATTCGATACGAATCTACAAAAGCATCTACAGGCAGCGGAATGTGCCATTGCCGAATGTGCCAAAGATGGTCTGGCAGTGCGGCGGCCATGGGCGTATTTTTTGAAGAAAGTTCATTTTGTTTTACCAAAGGTCAACCCAAGACATTTAGGACCTCGGCCATTATCGAGCGATGTTTCTGTGCAGATTGCGGCACCTCTTTGATGATGCGATATGTTGCGGGCGAATTTACAGCTACACGCTCAATATTCATCGGAACACTGGATCACCCTGATTCCTTCGAAGGCCCAGGTCATTATTTTGGTATAGAAAGCCACCTGCCCGATTGGATACCGCTGAGAGAAGGTGTGCCGCAGTTAGCGACCGCAGATGCGCCTTGGCTAACCGAGTTGTGGGCTTCCGTCAAAGATGAAGATGAAACCAGCTGACCTGGGGGCTGGAAATCCATCTGAGTTTGTTGCTCTAGAGGAACGACTATGAGGTTATCAGCGTCTTGAGCAGTAATAACTGTACCGACTATCATGGTATAACCAAAAAGAAATTGCACTTTCATACAGCCCACTGGATACTGCATCGGCGTGTTAGCCCTATCTGAATTTCATTTAGGTGTAATACGAGTTGCGCATTGGCGAGACGAGCAATGAAATAGAAACACTGATGTTGGGGCTATTTCATTTCTATAACCATGTTTATATTTTTGCATCTCCAATGAATTGGAGATCGCCTACTTGCGTCAAAAAAATGACTAAATATAGAACAATAACTCTGGGGACAAGCAATATGAAAAAGGGAAATATAGCGGTATCAGTGGCAATTTTATCAATGGTGGCCACGAATGTTATGGCGGGCGAGTGCGAACAAAACTTTAAGCTAGTTGACGTATCGGGAACGGTAAATACACAGAGCATTCCTGCAGCTATGCAGATCGGGACCATCGATATGCAACTGACCTCCGTAAAAAGTGGCAGGGTACTCTTTGACCAGACGGGTGCGGTCGTCGGGAAGATCACCGGCTCAGTAGACGGCGCTTTTCCTCCTGTTGTGTTGCTGGACCATGACATTACCTTCGAGAAGGGTGCAGAGATAGAGACAACAGGAGACCAAGCTACACTTTATGGAGATCCAACTGGTAGTGAACCTGTGCCCGTAGTCGAAGTCATCAGCAACTTCTGGGGCAGCAAGATGTTCAAGAATTCGACTGGAGAAATTATAGCGACGGGCTACCTCAACACCAATGGCACCGGTAGTAATGAATTTGGCCTGTCTGGCTCGCTGTGCGTCAAGCCCTAGCACTTTTATACCTGTACTCACGATAATAAAACGGCATTCATGCCGTTTTTTTTATCTCGTCCACACGCGAATTACTAACTTTAATGGGATAGGAAAAGGTTAGTCATTTCTGGTCTTCCCCCAACTGCCAGCGTCCGCTAAAAAAAACCGGTCCTGTTAGTTATATCTTTTAGGAATACCATGAAATAGAAAAATGTGATAGCGAGATGCCTTTTTTGTGGAGTTGTTTTCCTTATACTGAAAACACTCAGGCAGGATACACCGGTCTGAAATTTAATTTGGGGATTGACCATGATGAACAAATTGCTATCGGCCATACTTCTCTTGACCCTTTCGGGGGTTTCCCTGACCGCGTTGGCTGACGATCACGAGGACGATGAGGGTGCCGGAACGGATAAAGAAAAGGTCGTACTGTGTCACAAGGGTGCAAAGTCAATTTCTGTCGGTGCGCCGGGATTGAATGCTCACATGAATCATGGTGATACGGAAGGATATTGTGAAGATGCTGGGGAATCAGGCCCCGACGACCCCGAAGGTTCGGACGATGCTGCGGTGGTGATGATGCATTGCGAAGCTACTGACGGTGCCGTATTGGTTACCTCCTTCAGCAGCTCCGTGGTTTTCGTAGATCAGCCCCTGATCGACATTGCTCTAGGTACTGACTGTGCAGTCGCCCTGGCGGCCCTGCTCAATGCCGAATTACGTCTCAGGTCTGTGACGGGTGGCAGCGGCTCCGGCACCGACTACCTGCTGCTGGGTCAAACAGGCGACAGCTGATCAGGTTTCATTTCTATCCATCTCCGGTCAGGTCGATATGACCTCGCTGGGGATTTTTGACACAGCCTGAGGACAAAGGAGTCGTTTTGGAATCGCAGCGTAGCAGCTAGGGTCTCACGCCGAATATGGCAGTTTTGAGAGCCTATTCAAATACTCGCATCGCGTTTCACATATATCAAGTCGCTCAGTTTTGAGACCTAAAAGTGGTCAGTTTCACAACTCATGATATTTGAGATGACGTTAAAATATGATGTCTGCTTTCACCACATAAGGGACGTTAACGCTAGGATTCAGTCGCCGCTGTAAGCGGTCGACTGCAAAACCTTGTTAGGCTGCCAGCCGACTGGAAATACCCTATTTTCCCTATGGATCGAACTTCGTGGCGGCCCAGTTGGCGTCCTTGCCGGGCAGGAAGCTGCCGTTGTCCGGCTCGTCAACCTCGGTGTCGATCAGTGCATTCATCTTGTCGTTCATTGCCAGCAGCAGGTCGCCGTGTTTCTTCGAGTCGACAGCAAGGTTCTGCATCTCGTCCGGATCCGCCTCGAGATCGAACAGCTCGACGTCGTTCAGCTCGAAGATACCCTCCAGGGTGCGCGGCTGGTTGTGCTGTTTGGGCGAGAAATAGCGACTGTACTTGTACCGCCCGTCAAACACGCTGCGTATGGCACCACGCTTCGTCAAATCAGGCTTGAAGCCCTGCTGCCCGAGCTTTTTCGGATCACCGCCAGCGTTCTGGTAGGCCTGAATATTCAACAGGAGGTCGCTGTCGTTGTACATGAGCATGTTGAAGCAGTAGAGCGACCCAGCCCTAACCTCATTAACTCCAGCTGTTGCACCCTTCTCTAGCAGCGGTGTCAAGTTCTTACCGTGTAGCTTAGAATCAGCACCTGTCCAGTCTATTAACGTCGGTGCCAGGTCAAGATGTGAAGTCACCGCCAGGGACTGCTGGCCATGCGTGGCCGGATATCCAGGATGAGAGATGATTAGTGGTACGTGGTTCTGCTCATGATAGGCGGTGCTGCCCTTACCGTGAGTGCCATGAGAGCCGCCGAGTTCACCATGATCAGCCGTCATTACAACGATCGTGTTGTCCGCGAGACCCAAGGCATCAAGCTCGTCGAGTATACCCTCGACCGCTCGGTCAGACTGCTGGATACAGTTGAGATAGTAATTCAACAATCGCCTCCAGCGCACATCCTCATCAGGGAAGGTGCCTACCAGAGCACCACGGCCCAACTGGTATTCCCGGTGAGCTTGCGGACGTCCCTTCGCATTGAAGGGTTCATGGCGGCTCTTTGGTAGCTGGATATCCCACTGCTGCTGGTACAGCGATGTACTAGGGTCACGCGCAATGTCCATCATCGTCTTGGGATTACCCTGGACGTTCTGACCTGGAGCATCAGTGTTATAGAACATGGTGTCGTGTGGATTAACCAGGTTGACTGACAGGCACCAAGGCTTACCCTGCTCGTCCATACTCTGACCGTTGCCTCGTAGCCAGTGCTGAGCCTGAGCACCGATGATGTCGTCATTGAGATAGCCGCCCCGCGTCTCGCCGATAACGTCACCGATGCCAACATAGTCCTTGAAGCCATAGCTCTCGATAACTTTAGTCAGC
>JBALVT010000055.1:0-21912 GCA_036961345.1 Halioglobus sp. | reverse complement strand
TGTCAAACTCGTTGTACGACTGTGTGCAGGCAGTTTGAGATTCTGGCGCGCCGAATGAATAACCACCAAACGCTGCGCTGGTGCCATCGGAGAGCAAGGATTCTTCCATGTCATCGTAGGCAACTATACCGGTCAATATCGCTCCTGAGTCCATTTCGTAATCAGCTTTTACTGAAATGAAAAAGCTCTCTTGTTCATTTTCCGGCGGCACGTTGAATACGTATCTGAAATCCGTATCGTTCACGTCCTTAAAAAGATCTGCATTACCGGTGAAGTCAGCTGCGGCATCCAGCCCAAAGACGGCGTTGAAATTGATCGTTCCGCTCTCTACTTCTGAGTATGAAATCTGGCTATCTATTGTGAGTTTGTCATTGGCGTTCCATACAAGACGACCTCGCACAGAGGTGTCTTCGAAATTATTGACAACATCGTCTTCGCCGGTGAGTTCATTGGTATCGTCGCCATCAGTTTCTCGATAGCTAAAAGACAGTCTGCCGGCAAGAGAATCCTTGATAAGAGGTCCTGACAGGACACCGGATACTTTGCGAAGCTCATTATTTCCGGCGCCGACTTTTATCTTCCCTTCCAGCTTGTCCGAGGGGAGTTTGGTATTGACGATAATGGCGCCTGCAACTGCGTTGCGCCCGTACAGAGCGCCCTGGGGGCCCTTCAGTACTTCAATCTGTTGAATATCAAACAGCTCTTCATTGAATCCATTCGGATTGGTGATCAGCACTCCATCAACGACGTAGGCGAAAGTTGACTCGGCATCGCGAGTAGAAACTATGCCTCGAATCGTCACCTGGGAGTCGCCGGCGTTGACCGTATTGAGCATGCTGACATTCGGGGTCAGGTTGATAAAGTCTTCGGGCCGCTCTATACCCGCATCGTTTATTGCAGTCGCCGTGAATGCCGTTACTGCGATCGGCACCTCCTGGAGGCTTTCGCTACGTTTTCGAGCAGTAACGACAATCTCTTCGAGCACCGCTCGCTCAGATTGCGCCAATGCCGACATGGGCGGCATCATCGCAGCCACCGCGGCCGCTAGTCCTACCACCAGAGGTTTTCTTTTTATATTCATGCTATTTCTCCTGCCTATTTATGGCTTTATTGATTACCGTTACTGCTCGCTATGTGTAAGTCTTTACCCGTCTCTACCCGCATCGCTTTGAGGCGGCGCCAGAGTGTGGTGGAACTGATGCCAAGGTACTGTGCCGCCTGGGCTTTATCCTGGTCGAAGAGAGCCATGGCATCGTTAATGGCCTGTTCCTCCTGAGATTTGAGTGCACCGCCGCCACCCTTTGGCGTCCATGGTGCAGCGAACAGCTCAGGCAGTATTTCCTGAATTCGTTGCTCGGTGATCGCTCCAACGCCGTCCTCGGCGCAGTTCACGATCAGTCGCTCCACGAAGTTCTGTAGCTCCCGTACGTTGCCCGGCCATTCATAGGCCTGAAATTGGTCGCCGACAGCACTATAGAGTGCGCGCGATTCCGGCAGAACACCGTACTGCTGGCTGTAACGTTCAATGTAATAGCGGGAGATTGCGGGGATGTCGTCCGCTCTCTCACGCAGGGGGGGGAGCTGCAGCGAAAATACGTTGAGGCGGTAGTACAGGTCATCGCGGAACTCGCCGCTGCGAACAGCTTCCACTAGCTTGCGATTAGTCGCCGCCACGGTCTTGAAATCCAAATGTATTTCTCGGTTGCTGCCCAGCGGGCGAATGCGCTTTTCTTGAAGTACACGCAGCAATTTTACCTGTTGCTGCATGGGCAATTCGCTCACTTCATCAAGGAATAACACACCACCATTGGCCTGTTCCACAAGGCCGACACGGCCGCCGCGACGCGAACTGGTAAACGCACCATCTACATAGCCAAACAGCTCACTCTCGAACAGCTCATGTGGAATGCTGCCGCAATTCACCGCCACTAATGGTCCTTCAGCGTAGTCGCTGTGACGATGTATTTCGTGCGCAATATGTTCTTTGCCTGTTCCGCTTTCACCCTGTAATAGCACCGCACCAGCGCTGCGGGCGTAGGTTCGAGCCAGTTGCGCCACCCGTTCCATGCGCTTCGAGCGGATGATAAAACGCGTAGGCGCTACGCCTTCGTTGTTATCCAGTGCTCCGGTTCGATGTGCAGCCCGGCCCACCTCAATCGCACGCTCGATTAACTGACGTGCCGACTCCTTGCTGTAGATTAGAATCGTCGGTATTTTATGTTGCTCGGCCATGTGGCAGGTGAAGGATGGCCCAACTACCACCTGCATGTTTTCTTCTGCGAGCGCCAATAACAGACGCTGCGCGGCTTCGTCTGAGGTACTGTAGTTATGATGAATCAGGTTGATATCAAGTAGCTGCGGCAGCGCTTCGAATAGGCGCTGGGGAGCGGCGTTCTCAGGATGATAGGTGAAGATATGGACACGAGAGGCGATTCTTTTTGCTTTGGCCAGTGCCTCAACAATGTCGGTATCGGTCACTGGTTGGCTGATCACTGGCACTGACAGGGTCGCATTCAGGTACGCGGCGTTGGAGCCGGCACTGGCGACCACATCCGGTTGATAGCGCTTGATTAAGGTCTCGTACTCTACGTTCTTGCTCGCTACCGATTCGACAATGGTGATGTCCGCGTTGTCGGCGAACTCCGGTGTCACAGCATTGATCAGTTCGCTGAACTTGCGATAGCCCACGATCAGGACTTTGATGCGATCTCCGGCAAGAATGCTCATGTCATCACTTCATCGCAGGTAAAGGTCATCGTGCGCGCCTCAGGCCGTCTTTCCCAGCTTGAAGCTGGGATCTACCGGCGCAGGCAGGTGGGTTTCTTCCAAACAGCGGGCTTTGAGTTCCTCGATAGAACCACCGCGGTTAAACACCTCAATCGGGCCACGCGTGGATCGCATTTCTTGTCGCAGTGCTTTAGTAGCCGCCTCATCTACGCTACCCGTGTCGGTGATGACAACACCGTAGCGATTGGCACCGTGTGCGGTAACCAATCTGCGCTCCACATCCTGGCGCACCAGTTCGGCATCTCGCTCCAGGGGGTCGCCCCAGCCTCCACCGCCCCAGGTATTGAAGTACAGTACATCGCCCACCTTGACCTTGATGCCCTCTGCTTTGGCTGGCAACCATTCTTCACTACCATCGCTTCGCAGCAGGCGCTTGGTGGAGCGCTGGCCGGTTTCACCTCCTAGCACACCCCAGGGATAAGTCAGCCAGCGATCGTCGTGGATGCCGACATCACCGTCACACAAAAACCGATAGGCCACGGATAGACCGTTGCCGCCACGATGCAGGCCGGCGCCACCCGAGTCGGGAATCGTTGCATAGCGTTCAATGCGCAGCGGGAAATAGGATTCGATAAATTCGTTGGGGACGTTGGTAAATCCTGGCCACAGTGAATGGCCGTCTGGTCCATCGCCTACAGGGCGCCCTGGAACCCCACCAAAGCCTATTTGAAACAGTTGGAACCACTCGTCTTTGTCGTCGTAACCTGAGTAGAACAGGTGTGGTGAATCTGAGAATCCTGCCGCGTTTAGCATCTGTTCCGGCGCGCCCATGCCCAATAGCGCACCTAGAAGGTCGAAGATGCGGCCCAGCGCATGCGTGCGGCCGGACAGTGCGGCGGGAAAGTTGGGCTTGAGCAAAGTGCCCTGGGGAATGCGCACATCCACCAAATCGTAAAAGCCGTCATTGAATACTATTTGTGGGTCGACCACATTGATAGTGAATGACCCGAAGAACATTTTGAACATGTCTTCGTTCAGGAAAAAGTTGACCGAGCTTTGCGCCTGCGGGTCAGTGCCCGCAAAATCGAAGATAGCAGTGGAGCCCTCGCGCCACATTTTGCACTTGATGCGGTACGGCCCCATGCCCATGCCGTCATCACACAGGTAGTCTTCGAATTCGCGCGGCTCCTCGGGAATAAACATTGCGATGATGTGCTTCATCGCCTCGTAGTTGCGCTGCAACATGCTGTCCATGGTGGACGCAAACACGTCGTCACCAAAACGTTCTGCCAGCTCTACGCAGCGTTTAGCGGCTGTGTTGCATGCAGCCACCAGTGCATTCAGGTCGAAACGATTCCACTGGGGTGTGCGCACGTTGTGCAAGATCAGTTCCAATAGATCCGTCTGCAGTACGCCCTTTTTGTAGAGCTTCGTCGGCGGAATACGTATGCCTTCCTGATAGATAGTGGTGGCTTCTATGGGTATAGAGCCGGGCACCATGCCGCCGTTGTCAGACATGTGGCCAAACATCGCCGACCAGGCGATATGCCTGCCGTCCTTAAAAACCGGCACTAGCACTACCCAGTCGGGAAGGTGTGACACCGCCGCGTTGCACATGTAAGGATCGTTGGTCAGGATGATATCCCCTTCCTCGATTTCCGCATCGTAAACCTCGAGGAACGGGCCGATAAATGAGCCGAATTGGCCAACCACCATCTTGCCCTCGCGATTGGCGATCATGGGAAAGCAGTCGCCCTGTTCGCGAATGCCCGGAGACATGGCCGTGCGAAACAAGACTGCGTCCATCTCCTCCCGCGCGTTGCGCAAGGCATTCTCGATGATGTCTACGGTAACGCCGTCAACGGCAACGGTTTCCAAAGGTGTGTTGTTGCTCTGCTTTAATCTTGCAGCCATATTACTGCTCCCCTTCAGTAGTCGGTGTAATTAACAGGTTGCCCACGCTATCAACACGGGCTTCATAACCTGGCAGCACAACGGTCGTGGAGTCCATTTCAACCACAATCGATGGTCCTGGCACGACCAATCCCTCGTCCAGACGATTGCGGTCATACAGGTAAATATCGTGCCACTTTTTGTCAAAATAGAAGCGGCTTTCGTGTATGCGGCAATCCTCCAGCGACGTACCTGCTTGCCCCATCTGCATTTCTGCAATGGCTTTAGTCCGCGCTTTGGCTACAGCTCGAATCATCTGGATCTCGTGTCCATCATCCAGTTTGAAGGTAAACAGCTGCTCGTGCTCGCGGTCAAAGTGCTGAGTCAGCAATGCGACCCCGCCGGCTTTGAGTTCGTCCACGGTAAAGTCCACGGTGATCTGGAAAGCTTGACCTGCGTAACGCAGATCAGCCTGGAAGCTCACTTCATGATCTTCTACCGGAATACCGTCGGCAATCAGTGATTCCCCGGAGCGTATTTGCAACTCGTGAAGATCACTCAACAATTGTTCGTTGGTAAGGTCGTTCGCCATAGTCAAATAGGTACGCGCCGCTTCATCCTGCACTTGTGTGGTGGCATCGCCATAGGCGCACAGTACTCCAGGTCCGGGCGGTATAATCACCGGCCACGCATCTGTAAGAATGCCCAGAGCGTTGGCGTGTAAGGGTCCGGCCCCGCCAAAGCCCACCAGCGCAAAGTCGCGCGGGTCATAGCCTTGCTCAACTGACACCAGGCGCAAGGCGCCAAACATCGATTCGTTGACGATTTTAATGATGCCTTCAGCAGCTGCCATGAGGTCAATGCCCGTGGCGTCAGCCACTTGCTGCACCGCTTTGACGGACGCTTCACGGTTAATCTCCATCTTGCCGCCTAACTGCACATCCGAGGGCAGATACCCCAGCACCACGTTAGCGTCACAGACCGTAGGTAGATCGCCGCCTTTCATGTAACAAGCAGGTCCGGGCACTGCACCGGCCGATTCTGGCCCGACGCGCAATGCACGGGTTAACTCGGGCACAAAGGCAATGGAGCCGCCACCGGCTCCTACAGTTCGCACATCCACACTGGGGGCGCGCACGCGTACATCGCCGACAATAGTTTCACGTCTTACCCGGGCGCGGGAGTTTTGAATAAGGGCTACGTCTGTAGACGTCCCGCCCATGTCAAACGTCAGGATATTCTCGAAGCCGGCTCGGCTGCAAAAATAGATTGCACCGGACACTCCGCCCGCAGGGCCCGACATCAGCAGGTTGACGGGGGACTCGGCGGAAGCCCGAGCAGAAGCGAGGCCGCCGTCGGAGCGCAAAATGGAAAGCTGTGTATCTGCTCCCATGCGATCGCTTAGTGCGCGCTGTAGATTGTTCACATAGCTTTCTACCTGGGGGCGCACATAGGAATTGACGACCGTTGTCTCGGTGCGTTCGTACTCCTGCATCTCCGGCACAACCTCGCTGGAAATGGAGATCGGCGTCTCACCGAATATTTCCCGCGCCACTTCCCGGGCCCGCTGTTCATGTATGTCATTGATGTAGGCGTTAATGAAGCAGATAGTGAGCGCCTCGATGCCGCCCTTTGCATGCAGTGCCGCAAGATTAATGCGCAGTGCATCCTCATCCAGCGGTCTAACAATGCTGCCATCGGCAGCGATACGCTCAGGTGCTCCGGTAGTGAGTTCCAGTGGCGCCAGTAGGGGTTTCTTCACAAAGCTTACCCAGCCTCCCAGCCCGCCTGGGCAAAATGAGCGCGCGACTTGCAGGGTGTCTTCAAACCCAGCTGTGGTAACCAGGCCCACTCGCGCGCCGCGCCCTGTTAATACTGCATTGGTCGCCACGGTTGTACCGTGCATCACCAGCTTGATATCTTGTGGGTTTACACCCGACTCGTCACAGATTCTCGCGACACCATTGAGTACCCCTACCGAAGAATCTTCCGGTGTAGAGGGCACCTTGGCCGTGTGGGTTTCACCGCTGATCTCGTTCATCAACAATACGTCGGTAAAGGTGCCTCCAACGTCAACGCCAAGCCGATACGCCATGCACTATCTCTCCTGTATTACTGTCTGTTGTGGCCGCTTCAGGCCGCGTTATTACTGATCCAATAGTGTGCCCGACCGCCCTGATGCACACCCGTTATGGCACTGACCAGCGCGACTGCATTCAGTAGCTCCGGCATCTTCACGCCCGTGCTAAAATTCATTTGTTCGCACATCATTACCACGTCTTCAGTGGCCACATTACCCTTGGCGCCCGGCGCGAACGGACAGCCGCCTAAGCCGCCCAGTGCACTGTCGAAGCGCCGCACGCCGCTCTCTATGGCTGCAAAGATGTTCGCCAGTCCCATCGCACGGGTGTCGTGGAAGTGGCAGGCCAGTCGTTTTTCACCGTATTCGTCAACCAATTGTTCCATGAGTGACCGCACCTGGGCAGGATTTGCAGCACCGATAGTGTCCGCAATGACGATTTCGTGTGCTCCCCATTGAGCTAACTGTGCTGCCTGCTCGCGGATACGACCGGGATCGACTGCGCCCTCAAAAGGGCATTCGAATGCGACGGAGAGATAGGCCTGAACCGTAATGTTTTCTGCACGACCGCGCTCGATGATGCTTTGAGCCACTGCAAAGGTTTCTTCCAGGCTCATATTGATGTTTTTTTGGTTCATGGTTTCAGTTGCAGACGCCACGATCGCGACCGTCTTAACGCCCGCTGCAACCGCATTCTCATAGCCGCGCATATTGGGCACTAACGCACTTAGACGGACGTTTTCAGGCGCGTCCAGTGCGGCAAAGAGGGCATCGGTACCGGCCATTTGTGGCACGGCCTTGGGAGACACAAAGCTGCCCACCTCAATTTGTCGCAAGTTTGCAGCCAGCAAGGCTTCCACTAATTGTTGCCGTTGAGCCAGGCTCAGGTGCTTCGACTGGCTCTGTAAGCCATCGCGAGGACCCACTTCATTGATGTGAATGGTCTGTGTGCTCACGCGATGGCTCCTTCTTGGCGCAGCCGCTCTATTTCATTGTCGGCATAGCCCAGGAGGTCGGACAGCACTGTGGCGGTGTGTTCGCCTAACAATGGCGCCGCCGAAAACGACTCTTCACCGGTGCGCGACAGCTTAATCGGATTGCCGGGACCTTTAGTGGATGCGCCGCTGGGATGTTTCAGATCAATGATCATGTTGCGCGACAACACCTGTTCATCATTTAGTGCTTCGCCAAATTTATTGACCCTGGCACAGGGGATACGCTTTTCGTTAAGTCGTTCTAACCAATAGTTCGAAGTTTGCGTGGCGAATATTTCACTCAATTTGGCGTCGATAATTTCTTTATCAGCCAATCTTTGCGGCTGGGTTTTGTATTTTTCATCGCGAAATGGCGGATGATCTATGACTTCCTGCAAATTGTCCCAGAAGGTATCGACGATTACCGCGATGATGATATGCCCGTCCTTGGTGGCGTAACTGTTGTAGGGGACATGCACAAAATGGGCATTGCCAATGGGGTGTGGATCCTCACCCGACAGGAAGTGCATGGTAGCCATGTAGTTCAACATCGAGATCTGACAATCAAGCATGGAAATGTCCACATGCTGGCC
The DNA here is from genome assembly GCA_036961345.1 of Halioglobus sp. GTDB lineage: Bacteria > Pseudomonadota > Gammaproteobacteria > Pseudomonadales > Halieaceae > JBALVT01. The sequence continues at coordinate 13,645 of JBALVT010000055.1, read as the reverse complement.
CTTGCCACTGCGCTCGCGTTCGTAAAGTGCCGCCAGAATACCCATTACGCCGAACATGCCGCCACCGAGGTCCCCTATGGGGATGCCGGCACGCTGTGGGTGCTGGGGGTCGGCGCCTGTAATAGACATACCGCCCCCCAGGGCTTGCACCACCTGATCAAAAGCAGGCCGCTGAAAATTGGGCCCGGTAGAGCCGAAGCCACTGATCGAACAGTTGATGATAGCCGGATTAATTTCACTAAGATTTGCATAGTCAATCTTCAGCTTGGCGGCCACGCCTGAGCTGAAGTTCTCGATTACGATATCGGCCTCGCGTACAAGGTCATAGAACACTTTTAGACCTTGCTCGGACTTAAGGTCAACGGCCACGCTCTGTTTGTTTCGGTTCAGTGTGATGAAGTAGGCGCCCTGTCCCTCCAGAGAGTTGCGGGGATCATTGGCCAGCAACTTGCGGGTGCCCTCGCCTTGCAGGGGCTCTACTTTGATGGTTTCGGCTCCAAGATCTGCGAGGATCATGGCACCATAGGGTCCAGACAACATATGTGTCAGGTCGAGTACTCTGACCCCTGCTAATGGTTTAGACATAGGTGTTTGGTTCCCTTGATCAAGTCCGCCGGGATGAAGCAGTGCTTATACTGTTTCTTGGCCCTGCTTAACCCATTGCAGGAAAAGTGCCAATCTTTGCTGCAAGTACTAAAGTAGTGGGCTGTAAAGATAAGTTCCATATTTTTCAATAGGTTATATGAGAACTGCCGGCAGCTCCGAAGGGCAGAATAACGCGGCACCTTAACAATAGTACGCCAGAAAAGTGTTTTTTAATTCAAAATGAAATAAATTATTTCATTTTGAATTTCAGGGTGAGAACGAGCAAAGCTACTTTGCCGACTCACACAGCTGCAGTTGCGCGCCGAAAAACTGCTTGTCATCCAGGTCTGACACAAGCCAGTCTTCGAGACCCTGGCGCGGCGTCTCGGAAGTAAAGCGGCCGCCGCGCGCAGACACTTCGTCGATTGCATTTGCCAGCGATGTTACGCCCAGCGATAGCAGAAAGAAGCCCTCGCCATGCTGGGCAAGATGGCGGGCCGGCACACTGTCTGTGGTGGTGGGCTGGACCAGCACGAGCCAGGATTCTCCCAGCCGGAAGCGGGCGGTGCGGACGCCTCGGCCTCCAAGGTCGCCGAAGTGCAGCTCGACATCACCCAGCAGTGACTTGTAGCGCTCTACCGCTGCATCCAGGTCCTTAACCAGGAAATTGATGTGATGGATACGATCAATCATTATTTACCCTCCTTTAAACCGTTTAAGGATTTTATTCACGCCTGCGGTGATCACAACAGCCGCTGCCGGAATGATATGGCTTTCCACGTGTATGGTCGAATTTGGTATTGCAGCAATGCGGTACCCCAGTGTTATAGATTATGATGCAGGATTCTTCCTGGAGTATTTTTTGATGCAAATATTTATTACCGGCGCATCCGGGTTTGTTGGAGGGGCGACTACCCGGGCCTTGCTTGCGGCCGGTCACCGGATTGCAGCTATGTCCCGCAGTGCCAGGTCTGATGATGTGATTCGACAGCTGGGTGCCCAGCCGGTGCGCTGCGATTTGGAGTCGATAACCGCTGGCGATATTGGAAGTACCGATGTGCTTATTCACTGCGCAGCATTTGTCGATGCATGGGGGCCCAGGGACGCTTGGTATAAGGGTAATGTACTGGGCACAACAGCCGTGCTTCGTGCCGCTCAGGAAGCGGGAGTATCACGCTTTATTCACATGGGAACTGAAGCTGGAATCGTCCACGGCCAACATCTCAATGGTGCTGACGAAACATATCCATTGGCGCCAAACTCACCTTTTCCATACTGTGCAACCAAGGCTCAAGCCGAGCAGGCGGTGTTAGCGGCAAACCGTCCTGATTTTACAACTATAGTGCTGCGCCCGCGCTTTATCTGGGGGCCCGGTGATAAAACCTTGTTGCCTGCCATTGAGAAGATGAGCGCCAGGGGCGGCTGGACCTGGATAAATCGCGGACAAGCAAAAACCTCCACAATTTATATCGACAACCTGGTGCACGCTATCACCCTGGCGCTTACTGAGGGCAAGCCGGGTGAGGCCTATTTTATTCTCGACGATGAAGTCAGCACGATTAAGGAGATCGTTACCGGCATGGCCGCTTCAAAAAATTTGGTGTTGGGCGAGCGCAATATTCCCGCCTGGTTGGCTGATGGCCTTGGGGCGACCTGCGAGGGAGTCTGGCGCTTTTTCCACTTGAAGAGCGATCCCCCATTAACACGCCATGCGGCAATGGTTATGTCTCGAGACTGTGTCTTAAATGGCGACAAAGCTAAACGTGAGCTTGGTTATGCGCCCTTGTTATCGGTCAAGGCAGGCCTTAAAAAAATGAGCGGTGCCAGCGCATAGACCGCCTATAATTGGCTCCATTAATGAGCCCTATACACTATCCAGCTTCGAGAGTAATCCAATGAGTAATTACAACGCACCACTGCCAGATCAAAAATTCGTGATTAAACAATTGTGTGATAGTGCGGCAATCGCTAAATTGCCCGGTTATGAAGAGGCGAGTGAGGACCTTATTGACGCCATATTGGAAGGCGCCGCCACATTTGCCGGTGAGGTGCTGGCACCCCTGAACCATAGCGGTGATCAGGCGGGAGCTAATATTGTAGATGCTGGTGTTGTTCCCGCTCCGGGCTTCAAGGAGGCGTATAAGCAGTATGTAGAGCAGGGCTGGCCCAGCCTTGGCTGTGACCCGGACTTCGGCGGCCAGGGTATGCCGCACCTTCTGGAAGTCTCCGTAATGGAAATGCTGCAAAGCGCCAATCTGTCCTTTGCGCTGTGTCCAATGCTTGGTCAGGGTGCGCTCGCAGCGGTGGAGTCTCATGGTAGTGACGAACTTAAAGGCTTGTTTCTTGCGCAAATGGTGAGCGGTGAATGGGCGGGGACGATGAACCTGACCGAATCTCAGGCGGGTTCAGATTTGGCCGCCGTGCGCACTAAGGCGGTACCCAGTGGTGATAACTACCTTATTAGTGGGCAGAAGATCTTCATCACCTGGGGCGACCACAACATGGCGGAAAATATCATCCATTTGGTTTTGGCGCGCCTACCGGACGCCCCGACGGGAACCAAAGGAATTTCCCTGTTCGTGGTGCCAAAATTCCAACTTAAAGCGGATGGCAGCCCCGGAGAGCGCAATGACGTTTATGCCGTGTCGCTGGAACACAAACTGGGTATTCACGCCAGCCCAACCTGCATGATGAGTTTCGGTGACAATGGCGGCGCAGTGGGCTATCTGGTGGGTGAGGAAAACAAGGGCCTGCGTTACATGTTCACGATGATGAACCACGCCAGGCTCAACGTTGGCCTGCAGGGGCTTGCGGTTAGCGAGCGTGCCTATCAATTGGCCGCGGCATATGCCAAGGAGCGAGTTCAGGGCAGTGGTCTTACCATTATCAAGTACCCGGATATTCGGCGCATGCTGATGATTGTGCGCAGTTCGGTCGAGGCCATGCGCGCCATTACCTATACGACCATGGGTATGCTCGATATAGCCTCTCACTCACCCGATGAATCCGCCCGAGTGGCAGCTCAACAACGGGTCGATATTATGACGCCGATCGTAAAAGGCTGGTGTACTGAAATGGCCAATGAGATGACGTCCCATGGTATTCAGATACACGGGGGCATGGGTTTTATCGAGGAGACCGGTGCCGCCCAGTACTACCGAGATGCCCGTATTCTCGCGATCTACGAGGGTACGAACGGCATTCAGGCCCTGGATCTTGTGGGCCGTAAGTTTCTGCGCGACGGCGGCAAGGCGATGGTCGCCCTAATTGCCGATATCGAAATAACTGCTTCTGAAATGGCCTCCGTGGATGGTCTCTCGGCACAAGGGGCGGCGTTCAACACTGGCCTGGGTCAGCTCAAAGAGGCTGTCGGCTGGATTGCCGACAACGCAGGCACCGAAAACCTTCCGGAAGCCGTCAGTTTCAATCTGTTAATGCTCGCCGGATATGTTACTGGTGGATGGCAGATGGCTCGCGCTGCGCTGGCGGTGCAGGGTGATGACAGCCTGTTTGCACAAAATAAACTAATAAGCTGCCAGTTCTATTTCGACCACTTGCTAACCAGGGCGGCATCGCATCTGGCGATGATCAAGACGGGTACCGGCAGTGTGATGGCACTGGCCGAGGATAGTTTTTGAGCCCCGGCCTACTTATCGTCTTCCCCGGTGGCTTCGGATTCCGAGCCGCCGTACAGTTCCTCATACAGTACACCGGCCTCTGACAATACATACTGGCGAATTGCTTCGGCGTTATCCGGCGTGAGGTAATTCTTAAAGCCGATCATTCCGAGAGGTGTTAATGAACCGTCGATAACGATGCTCTGCCACTGCTCGTGAATTTCGGCCGAGGACCAACGCAGGTCCGGGTTGAGGTTTCCTGTGCGCAGTCCGTCACCGTGGCAATAGCGGCAATGCCTCTGGTAATACTTCTGGCCTTGAGCAATTACGTTCTGGTCAGCGGTGGCCGGGGCGGGTTCTGGCATAATGCGCTCGTTTGCCGGCATGGGTGGTAGCGCGATTTCCCCGCCCATTTTATAGACGAGCACCCGGGACTTGTTCTGCATTTTCCAGCCATTGGACAGTGCCCCACCTTCGGCTGCGGCGCCACCACCATAGCCCACTGCGACAGCAACATACTGTTCGCCGTCAATGGAATAGGTGATGGGTGCGGCCATTACACTGGTTTGCGCCGGTTGTGACCAGAGCTGCTTTCCGGATTGGGCATCAAACGCATTGAAGTTGCCATACACGTCGCCCTGGAATACCAAATTGCCGGCAGTGCTGAGTGTGCCGCTGAAGCTTATCCTGCCGTAATCGTGGCGCCAGCGTGCTTCCTGTTTCAGTGGGTCCCAGGCCACCAACTGGCCGGTAAAGGTGTTATCCATGTACTGGTCAAGTTCTTTCTGCGGCAGGGCCGGTGGCGCCATAGCTGTTGTATCAAAGCCGAGGTTCCATAGTCCCTGGTCGGGGAGGGTATCCAGGTCGTCGACCGGAGCATGAAAAGTCGATGGAAATGACATCACTGGTATGTACACCAGGCCAGTCTGTGGATTAAACGACATGGGCGGCCAATTGTGGCCGCCGCCGTTACCGGGAAGTGTGACATTGCCCTCCTCGAAATTGCGCGCTCCCGGGGTTTCTATAGGTCTGCCTGTTTCCATATCGATACCACTGGCCCAGCTGACCTCGGTATAATTGTTCGCCGAAAGCAGTTCGCCGGTTGCGCGATCAATGACGTAAAAGAAGCCGTTCTTCGGCGCCTGCATTAGCACCTTGCGCTTCTCGCCGTTGATCTCCAGCTCCGACAGTATGATGTGCTGGGTGGCGGTATGGTCCCAGGTTTCGCCCGGTCCGGTCTGATAGTGCCAGACATATTCTCCGGTATCGGGGCGCAGTGCGACGATGGATGCCAGGAACAGATTGTCGCCGCCACCGGGGCTGCGCAGTGCCTGGTTCCAGGGTGAGCCATTGCCGACGCCGATATACAGCAAGTCGAGTTCAGGATCATAGACCATGGAGTCCCAAACGGTGCCTCCGCCGCCCCATTTCCACCATTCGCCGGTCCAGGTTTTGGCGATTTTTTCCATCAGTGCGTTTTCGAAACCATCAGCGGGATTGCCCGGAACCGTGTAGAACCGCCAGGCGAGTTCGCCACTGCTTGCATCGTAAGCCGACACATAACCACGCACGCCTAATTCTGCACCGCCGTTGCCAATAACCACTTTGCCCTTGGCGATACGGGGAGCCCCGGAGATGGTGTATGACTGGTCACGATCGGTAGTCTGAACGTCCCAGATTACTGCGCCGTCTTCTGCATTCAGTGCGACCAGGCGGCCATCATAGGTGCCAACGTATACCTTACCCTCGTGGTAGGCGACACCGCGATTGACGACATCGCAACACCCTTTCGCCATAAATGCCCGCTCAACCTTGGGGTCGTAAAACCACTTCAGTTCACCGTTGCGAGCATCCAGCGCGTACACCATCGACCAGCTACTGGTTACGTACATTACGCCGTCTATCACCAGCGGAGTTGCCTCGATACCGCGCCGCGTATACAGGTCAAAAAACCAGCTCAGGCCCAGCTTTTCGATATTTTCGGTATTAACGTGATCGAGGCCAGAGTAGCGTTGTTCTCCCCAATCGTTGCCATGAAGTTCCCAGCCTTGATCTGTCTGGACGGACGCTTGCGACGGCGCAACCGGCGCGACTGCCTCGCGTTGACCGCAGCCCACCAGTATCGTTGCGATTAGGAAAACCCAGAGTTTCATCATTAGCTGTGCCGTTTATTCTTATCTCGGAACAAAAAGGATAGACCCTTTGCGCTGTTATGGGTACTTAATGGGCTAGCGCTGCTGTAGTCAGCTGAAGAGGATTATTTGGATTCGGGGTTATCCAGGTCCTCTCTATACTCATAAATTTCAAACCCGGCCCGCTCGGAAAGATTGCACCAGGAAGATGTAGCAAAGTAGATGCGGTCGTTAAGCACCTCGACGTTTCGCACACCATTAGCGCAAGGATTGCCAAAGCCATTGTTCGTTAATACGCGGGCAGGTTTATTGCCCTCAAATACAACCAAATCGCCCCCGGGGGCGAAGTCATCCACCATGCCTTTGGCGTGCATTTCAGCTTTGGCCCAGTCGTATAGCATTCGGGCCTGGCTGGAATCGCGAAAGTACTGCCAATAGGGCACCGGGAGATAGAAGCCAGGTAGCAAAAGAATGCGGCTGGCATCTGCCTTTAGCAGTAGGTCGTGCGCACCAGAGAAAGCATCAAAAAAGCCCCAGAACAATTGGCCATCTCTGCTAAGGGATGCCCAGGAGTAGATGTTGCCCGGATGGCCCATGCCAGCTTCTCCGAACAGTGGCTCTGCGCCCAAACCGTTTGGCACTGTTTCCCATTTGCCCGCTGCATTGGCCACGCGAAAGTCCTGGTAGCCATATAGGAGTTCCGGGTTTTTCTTTTCGTCCGTGATCGCCTGCAGATCTTCCAGCTTCATGCGAAATATAGACGAGGCTCGCCACTCATTTGCCAGAAATGTTTTTAGGCCAGCCGTCGTATCAGTCAGTTGGTCAAACAGTTCTGGGTCGGCTATCTCGAAATGGGAGTGACCCGCACTTGTGCCCTGGTGATAGGTGCCAAAATAGATATAGCCGTCGTGAATATTGGATGTGCCCCACTTGGCTCCCCAGCCGCCTCTCACGTCGGGGTCATACCTGCTCATGCTGAATACTATTTCGAAGCCCATAGGATCGTCGCGGGTCCAGCCACCATTGGGAACGGGCTCGGAGAGAAGCATTACTGATTCATGCTTTGCAGGGTCGCGATGTCCGGTATCCGGATCATACAAATGCGGATGGGCGGCGGCAGACATGATCAGGCGCTCACTACCATCAACATGCGTGAACTGTTTAAAGTCGCCGATCATTCCAAAGTTACCGTCCAGCTCAGCGCCTGAAACAATATCCCAGCCAGCGCCATGCTGGTCGAGAGTCTGGAGATAGTTACCGCCCCTGAAAGGCTCCTCAGGCGTACCCACCCAACGCAGCATCACTGTTGGGCCTTCTCCATTTTGGGTCATCCCCGTCTCGGCACCTATAATAGTGTAGAAGGCCGAGTTGCCCTGCTTGTCGGTAACGCTCTTGAAGCGTCTCGTGGTATCCCCGCGCAATTCCCGATATCCAAGGAAGGACCGTTCTTTGGCATTGAATACAAAAATTCGCAACCAGCCCTCGCCACCGCTGTGCAGGTGATGTCCGGCAAAAAATACCAGATCACCGAAGGTGCCCGCCGCGCGCAAACCCATAATCGACAGCGCGGACATTTCATCGTGAGGTTCCATCGCTTTCCTGAACTCTTCTCCTCCGTGAGACAGCGTGCCCTCGTGTACCAGTTCGGTGGTGCCCTTTTCTGGATTGATGATATAAATCAGGGAGGGACTGGAAAGAACACCCTGTGGCGAACAACCGGTGAACTCGCTCTCGTAAGTGCTCAGGTACATTGGAAGATTCAAATTCTGTACCGGCCAGACACACCAGCCCTGGGCTATTGTTCCCACCCATAACTCGTTTTCACCGTGGGTGGTGGTTCCCCAGGGATAAGAGGAATTTCGCTTGGGCGCAAAACCCTCCGGCATATCGCTGTGCCAGTCAGCGCTGGCATCCTGCACATTGTTGCCACTGGTTACGCTCTCAAATGCCTCGTCCACAGGTGCATGTGCCGAGCGCAGGAATGGGCCGCCAGGGGCCAGTTTCTCCGCAGAGAAAGTTGCCAGTGGTGCGCACAGAAGCATCACCGCGACAGCAAATCCAGGGCCTGAGAATTTTATGTTAATACTCGGTGAATGATGACCGTTCATTTTCATACCCGCCGGTTCAGAAATCGTAACCAGAGGATTCCGGTAAGGCCAGCAAAGGCCTCAAACCCCAGAACACCCCACGTGTAGATAGTTGCGCTTCCGTCAACCGCCAGGCCATAGGTGCGAGCCAGGGCCATGCAGCTTGCGAGAAACGCCAGCGCATAGACAAAGTTTACGAAATAGCGTTGATCGAATAGCGCACGGGCGGCCATCAGGCCGACAGCGAACTGAAACCCACCATACATCACACGAAGATCCGTATTCCCGGTAGCGTCAACGCTGGTAACGCCAATGATCTCGGCGATTTGGCTCGTATCGAAGATGCAAATGAGGCCCCAGGGCAGCCATACGAGGCACATGAAAATTAAGTAGGGTTTGACGTAGTTCATTTGTATCACCTGACAGTTACTTTGATATACGGCAGAGGCCTCTTGAGTCTAAAGCTTCAGCAGTCTCTATCAAACCTCACTGGGGAGTTAGGGTAAATATTCAGAACGGTCAATTTCCGCTGACATCGTTATCTCTGATATGGGTCGGAAATAGCCGACCTCTAAATGGTGCGTCGTCGTCGAAACTGGTGGGTGTTGACGCCCGGTTCCCTACAGGCGGCAGCATTAGTCATGATTTCATCACGGGCCCGCCTGATCCTTTCTGGACATATCTCGAAGAGAAACTATGCTTTCTTACGTCGACGAGTACCAGCACAAATCTTCACTCCGGCGAAGCCAGGTTTTTGGTACTTAAATGACAAGGCGATATCCGGCAAACAATTGGAAGGGAGTCACATATCATGAAAATATTTGCAGTGTGTTTGTTACTGTCCATGTCCTCTTTCGCGGTAGCGGATGTGTTGGTAGTTAATATTTTTAAATCAATGCCCGGAAAGAATCAGCTAACGCTTCAATATGGTCAGGAGGCAAAGGCGATCCTGAGTAAGTTGGGCGCCAATATAACTTTGGGCGTAGATATGGATGGACGTTTGCATTTGGCGCGGAGTTTCAATAACTGGGCTGCCTGGGCCAAGTTTGGCAAGGCGCTACAGGCAAACGGGGAGTGGACGGCATTTCTGAAAAAAATCAACAAAAGCCCATCAGCTGTCCTGGAAGACAACTACATGATGAACACGCCTGTGCCAGGAGAGGTGGGTGCGGTTTATCAGGTATTTATCTTTGAGCCGGTAATGGGTCGTGCTGGCGATCTCTTGCGGAGCGCCATGCAGGCCAAGGCCATGCACGAAAAGGCCGGAGCCAGCGTGTCGATCAGTATTGATCAGCTGCAAAAATTGCATTACGTGACGTCATACGACAGCTGGGATGATTGGGCGAAAGTGCAAGATACGCCCAATCCAGAGTTCCAGGCTTTTATGAAGAAGCAGGGGGAAGACCCCAAAGCCAAGCTGGTGAAGGTCTATACGGCCACTTCTATGTAGCTTGAGTTTGATCCGGGGATGGCTGCGCAGCTGGGCCGCTCTCGGATGTGGATTCAATCGGTCGACGCAACACAGGCAGAAAACCAATCTGCTCCGTGCCCAATTCCGATGCTTCAGGGTGGTCGAAATATCAGTAATTTCTCCCGTTATTGAGTAACTACTGTAGAGCAAGTAGACTGATCAATCGCAATGGATGAGCATGGAATTATGAGAAGAATCGCTTTGGTCCTTACTGCCTTAACTGGCGTGGTTTACTCGTTTGCGGCAAGTGCCCAAGATGTCCCACGACCCACCGACGTCCAACTGAAAGAACTAAAAAACATTGATTACTCACCTTACCCGCAACAAAACTTTCCTAATCAGGTGTATTTTGGTGAGACGCATTTGCATACCTCGTACTCTACCGATGCGGGGATGATAGGCAACACATTGGGCCCTAATGACGCGTTTCGAATAGCGCGCGGCTTGCCTTTCGTATCCAGCATGGGTGTACCCGGACGCTTGGGCAGACCATTTGATTTTGTTGTCGTCGCAGACCACTCTGAGAACCTCGGGCTCGCACCTGCGATTGCCGCGTCTGATCCTGATCTTCTCTCAAACCCCTGGGGTAAAAAGATGCACGACCTGGTGAAGGCGGGCAAGCCCATGGAGGCCTTCGATATGTTCGTAGCGCAAATATTTGTGGGCGAAGACAAACTCGAAGGTAGTTCGTTACCGAAAACCTATTGGGACCTGGCCACGACCGCTGCAGAGGAAAATAACTTTCCGGGAGCCTTCACTGCATTCATTGGTTATGAGTGGAGTTCGGCACCTGGAGGTGCGAACCTGCACCGCAACATTATCTATCGCGATGGTAAGGATCTGGCGAATTCTGTCCTGCCATTCTCCTCTTATGACTCCACCGATCCGGAGGATCTTTGGGATTACATGGAATCCTATGAGAAAACCACCGGTGGAAAAATGCTGGCCATTGCCCACAACGGAAATTTGTCTGATGGTCTGATGTTTGACGATGTCACGCTGACTAGCAAAGAGCCGCTGGATAAGGGCTATGCCGAACGTAGAATGCGCTGGGAACCAATTTACGAAGTCACGCAGATCAAGGGCGATGGCGAAACTGTTCCTCTCCTTTCTCCGAACGATGAATTTGCTGATTATTATAGCTGGGAACCCGCATCCTTCTCGGAAAAAACGACTACGCCGGAGATGTTGCCCAAGGAGTACGCCCGAGCGGCACTGAAGCGAGGCCTGGCCTATCAAGAGCAGCTGGGGGCCAACCCTTTCAAGTTTGGCATGATTGGCTCTACAGATGCCCATACCTCGATTCCCAGTACCGAAGAAGATAGCTTTTACGGAAAAATAAGTGCAGCCGAACCTTTCGGTAGTGCACTGAGATATGAAGAACTTGTCAATGGGCGTCTCAGTCCAGATCCGGAAACAAAAACACGCCTCTACGAATCAATGGCCGGGGGCTTGACCGCCATCTGGGCGCGGGAAAACACCAGAGAGGCCTTGTGGGATGCAATGGCGGCTAAGGAAGTCTTCGCCACCACCGGAACACGCTTGAAGGTTCGTGTGTTTGGCGGATGGGATTTGTCCCAAGCAGATCTTGATCGATCCAATTTTCCCCAATATGGCTATGAGAACGGCGTGCCAATGGGCGGTGACCTCAGTAAGGCGCCCACAGGAAAGGCACCGACAATGCTGGTTCGAGTCTTGCGTGATGTTGATGGTGCTAACCTCGATAGAGTACAGATAGTCAAAGGTTGGTTAGATGCGAAAGGTAATACACATGAGAAAATTTACGACGCTGTATGCTCCGATGACAGATCTATCGTCAATCGCCGCTGTGCGCGTGCGGTAGGCAATACTGTTAACGTCGCCGAAGCGACCTACAGTAATTCAATTGGCGAACCTTTTCTGTCGGCTGCCTGGACCGATCCGGACTTCGATCCCAAGCAACAAGCATTCTATTATGTGCGTGTATTGGAAATTCCAACTCCGACCTGGCTAGCATTTGATGTGAAGTATTCTGGCGTCGACCTTCCCGACGATGCGGTATACCAATCTCAGGAGCGCGCCTATACTTCGCCTATTTGGTATACGCCATAATCTCAGTTCATGGCTGCGAGTAAATCAGGACTTTCTTTGCTCGCAGCCGATACGTATGAAAACCACCCATGATGGCCAGGTTTCCTACATTGTGCTTTAAGGTGATTCCTAAAATGGAATGTCGTCGTCGAAATCACTTGGGGTAGGGTAGGAGGGTGTCTGTGACTGGGCTTCTGTTGCAAAGGCGTCTGCCTCTCCAAGGGTGGCGATTTTCCAGCCTTGCAGATTATTGAAATACCTCCCATTGTACTCTCGGCCACGGATATCAAATGAAACAGTGACTTCCTGTCCCGGCTGCAGGTTGTCAAGTAGGTTTATTTTGTCCTGTACAAATTCAATGTTAATTTCCTGGGGGTATTTGCCATCTTCAACAATTACCACCATTTCCCGTTTGGTGAACCCACTATCAAACGTTTTAGCTTCCTGGATTATCTTTATCTTTCCGGTTAAGTCATATGCCACTAGCTTATTTCCTTTGTATCAATCTTGAGGTTTTAGAGTCGCCACAGTTTAGCTTTCCGGTTGGGGCTTGGGTAGTTTTGTTCTAGTCACGCTGGAAGCGTCTTAACATTCCTTCCAGCCCATTGAGTTTAACTTCATAGATTAAAGCCAGTTGTGCACCGAGCTTGCCTTTGGGAAAGCCCTTGCTGTGATACCACACTAAATAGGGCTCAGGCAGGTCAAGTAGTTGGCGCCCCTTGTATTTGCCATAGGGCATTACCTGGTTGATGGCCTCCAGTAACTCTTTGTTATCCATGTCCAGCTATTTCTCACCCTGTTAGGCTGGCTATACTACGCTAATAGCTGGCGACACTCAGGCGAAATCGAAGCTGGCGCCGATTGCAGTAATGCCCGCGCGAGAAATTTGAGCGTCTTGCCCTGCCTGTACTCCAGAGACACCTACTGCCCCTATGCATTCGTCTTCGATTATTATCATTTCGCCGCCCTCCAGTGTAACCACCGGCATGGAAAGGGCTGCGGTCCTGCCCTGATTAACCATATCTTCAAATACCTTGCTGGGCCGACGGGATAGAACACTGGTCCGCGCTTTTTCTGGTGCCACCATGGCGCTCATAGGTGTCGCGCCTTTCATTCGATACAGCAGAATAATATGCCCGCCCACATCACATACGCATATTGCAACTACCCAGCCGTTTTCTACGGCTTTGGCTTCGGCTGCAGCGGCAATAACTTTTGCTTCGTCCAGTGTCAAAATTTTACGGGATTTCATACTATTTACTCCTTGGCTTGTTAGGGGGTTTGTTGCTCGGGTGTGATGCCACCTATGCCGGCTGTTATTTTGGCGGCGGCTCTTTTCACCAGAGGGCCAATCTCTGCAATTGAATTGTCGGGAAAACGGACCGCCGGTCCGGAGACGGAAACACCCGCAATGGGCTCGGCAAAGGAGTTGAAGATTGGGGCGGCAATGCATCGCATGCCTGAGTATCGCTCTTCATCATCTAGCGCCCAGCCACGGCGTTCTATTTCCGCCAGATCGTCGAACAGCGCGGTCGGGGCGGTAATGGTTTTTTCGGTAAATTCCGGGCAGCCCTTTTTCTGAAGGATTTTCTCAACGTCAGCTCTGGGCATGTTGGCCAGAATTGCCTTGCCTATACCCGAGGCGTGCATAAAGCCGCGAGTTCCCGGGCGGAAGAATGCTCG
>JBALVT010000054.1:0-22235 GCA_036961345.1 Halioglobus sp. | reverse complement strand
GCATTTTCAATTAACGCCGGGTTAATCCCCTCGGCCAACATGATTTGCCCCTGGGTAATGGTTTGACCAATAACACGGGTGGTAAAAAACCCTGGGGAATCTTTAACAACGATAGGCTTCTTCCCAAGTTGTTGAACCAGATCAAACGCTTTAGCTAGCGCCTCATCGGAGGTTTTTTCACCGGTGATAATTTCAACCAATGGCATTTTTTCAGCGGGCGAGAAAAAATGCATGCCGATAAAATTGTTCGGTCGAACAGAGGCCTTGGCCAGCTCTGTTATCGGCAGGGCCGATGTATTGCTGGCAAAGACCGCTGAGTCGGCCAGAACCGCTTCAGTCTCGCGGGTTACGGAGGCCTTTACGTCACGGTCTTCGAAAACCGCTTCAATCACCAAATCACAATCGGCCAGATCATTCACATTGGCTGTGGGATGTATCAGCGACAATATCTGTTGCGCCTGGGTTTCATCGATTCGGCGATTTTTCTCACAAACACCGGCGGCATAGGCCTTACCCTTGTCAGCGTTTTCCTGGTTTAGATCTTTCAATACGACTTCTATGCCAAGTTTGGCAGCATTGAATGCAATGCCCGCCCCCATAACACCGGCACCCAATATACCCAATTTTTTTACCGGCGATTTTTCGATTCCGGCTGGGCGCGATGCCCCGGCATCCATTTTGTTCATCTGCACGAAGAAGGTAGTCATCATGTTGCGCGATACCTGATCGAGCAGTAAACGCTGAAAGTAGCGTGCTTCAACCAAATGCGCCGTGTCGTAATCAACTCGCGCGGTATCGATAACAGCGGCAATAATCATCTTGGGCGCTGGCATGTTACCTTTGGTCTGGACCATCACATTAACCGGGCCAAAATAGGTCAGACCCTGCGTTGCCGGGTCATCCGGAGCGCCGCCGGGAATACTGTAGCCGGGTGCTTCCCAGGGCTGTATTGCCTCGGGGTTGGCCTTTATCCAGGCCTTGGCTTTAGCGGCCATCTCTTCCTCAGAGTCAGCCAGTTCGTGAACCAAGCCCTTTTCCAGCGCCTGGGCTGCTTTAAGGCGTTTGCCCTGTGATATCAGTGTCAGAGCCTCTTGCATGCCCAACATACGAACCATGCGCACTACGCCCCCGGCTCCGGGCATCAAACCCAACATGGATTCGGGAAGACCTATCTGCACACTCTTATCGTCGAGGGCAATTCGGTGATGGCAAGCCAGGGCAATTTCGTAACCACCACCCAATGCCGCACCGTTAATACCCACGGCAACAGGCACACCCAGTGCTTCGAGCCTGCGTAGAGGGGCCTTGGCATCCAAAATACCCTGAAACATGCGCTCGCGTTCTGCCTTATCCGGGTTGAGGTCCATTTCCATCATGGTGGTTATGTCACCACCGGCAAAAAACTGACCGGGTTTACCGCTGCGTACATAGACGCCAGTAATTGAATCTTTCTGCGCCTCCAGTTCATCCAGTATTTTTGGCATTTCGGCGGCGTACTCATCGCCCATCACATTTACCGACTTGCCCTGCTGATCGAAAATCAATTCAACGATGCCCTCGGCATCTTTTTCCAAACGTATATTACTCATTTGTTCTGTCTCCAATGCTCTAGGATCAAACGCGTTCAATAATGGTGGCGATGCCGATGCCACCGCCGGCACACAGGGTAACGAGCGCCGTGTTCAGGTCGCGTCGCTCAAGTTCATCAAGCACCGTGCCAAGCACCATCGCCCCGGTTGCGCCAATAGGGTGGCCCATCGCAATCGCGCCGCCATTCACGTTTATCTTGTCGTCGCTTACGCCCATCAATCTCTGAAAGCGCAGCACAACGGAGGCGAAGGCTTCGTTAAGTTCGAACAGGTCGATATCGTCCACTGTCATATTGGCCAGTTTCAGGGCCTTTTGCGCAGCCGGAGTCGGGCCTGCCAGCATGATAGTCGGCTCGGTACCGGTCAGGGCGCAAGATACGATGCGCGCTCTGGGTTTCAGGCCCTGATCTGCACCGGCTTGTTTGTTACCCAATAACACCAATGAAGCGCCATCTACCACACCGGAAGAATTACCCGGTGTGTGTATGCACTCCACCCGCTCTACCTGTGGATATTTGAATTTTAGAAAGTCGCCATGGCCGTAGTCATTGAACATGCTAAAAGAGGGATTTAGCTTGGCAAGGCCAGCTGCCGTTGTCGGGCGAATCAGTTCGTCGTGGTCGAGAATGGTTACGCCATTCAAATCAGTCACCGGCACAATGGATTTATCAAAATAGCCATTGTCGCGGGCATGCGCTGCACGCGCTTGGGACTGGCAGGCGTATGTATCAACGTCATCGCGGCTTATGCCATCCAGCGTAGCCTGCAAATCTGCACCGAGCCCCTGAGATATGCCGTAGCTATGCATCGCCACCCAGGCATCTCCAGCGGCGGCCCCTCCGGCACCCATGCCCAGTCGCGACATACTTTCCACGCCACCTGCGACACCCATGGACTCCATACCGGACATAATCTTCATGGCAATGGTATTCACCGCATCCAGACCACCGGCACAATAGCGATGCAGTTGCGCACCCGTAGTAACATCATCCCAACTGGAATAAACCAATGCCGTCTTGGCAATGTTCTGGCCCTGCTCTTTTACGGGTTCACCTGTGGCCAGCACAAAATCCTCAACCGCAGTAGTGTCCAGGTCGTGACGGGATTTCATCTCTTCCAAAAGATTGGTGATTAGATCGATCGGCTTCACCTCATATAGGGCGCCGCCGGGTTTGCCTTTGCCCCGGGGGGTACGAATCGCATCGTAGATAAAAGCGTCATTGCTCATGGAATACCTCAATGTCATTGGTGGTCTTGGCCAAGCACCGTCCAGCGAAGTGCGCTGGCAGCGATGCCATATCGAGGCGCTCAACATACCCGATGAGTGTTGAATCACAATGACTTGAGGATATTTAGGGGGGGCTGTATGGCCAGTTAAACTGCCAACAGTTATCGGCTGGACGAATCGGCCACGCGGCACTGACAAATTCTGTCATTCGCTCTGGCGGGGGTAATCAGTCGGCGGCAATCCAGCCGCAAATGATAATAATGGTCTTCAATATCTGGCTTTTCATGCTTGTCTCCGACTACGTTTTCAATGTTGGTTATAATAGTGAGATAAACTGTGGACAACGATAGCCGGGATTTTCAAAATTCGCAGGCCAAAATTGTCACCCGGAAAGGACACCCCGGAATTTCGATCCGAAAAACGGCAGCATCGACTATCTGTTCTCGCCTTGGGTAGCCATTTTTTGCTAGACTTGCCAGCCTGTTACCCCCCCTGAAATTGAAGAATATAGTGACTCGACTCAACCCCAAGCAACGTGAAGCCGTTCGCTATATCGATGGCCCTCTTCTGGTATTGGCCGGAGCCGGCAGCGGCAAGACCAGTGTTATTACAGAGAAAATCTCCTACCTGGTAAATACCTGCGGTATCAAGGCTGCCAACATTGCCGCGGTTACTTTTACCAACAAAGCGGCCAGAGAGATGAAGGAGCGGGTGGGGAAATTACTCGGCCCAGTGGACGGCGAGGGCCTGACAGTGAGCACCTTCCACCAACTCGGCCTGAAAATTATCCGCACGGAACGCAAGGAACTCGGCCTGAAATCCGGGTTTTCAATTTTCGATGGCCAGGATACACAAACTCTGATTCGCGACTTGCTCATTCAGGAGCACGGCACCGATGGCGATCAGGCAGGAACCATTCAGGCGCGTATCTCCAGCTGGAAAAATGACCGCGTATTGCCCGAACAGGCGGTGGCGAGCGCTGGCACCCCCACCGATGTGCTGCACTCCCAGACTTATTTGCGCTACACCCGGGCGCTGCGCGCCTACAATGCGCTGGATTTTGATGACCTGATATCACTACCCACAATTCTGTTTGATCGCTCCCCGGAGATCCTTGAAAAATGGCAAAACCAACTGAGGTATTTGTTGGTAGATGAATATCAGGACACTAATACCAGCCAATATTTACTGGTAAAACAACTGGTAGGGCTGACAGGTGGCCTGACAGTGGTGGGCGACGACGACCAGTCCATTTATGCCTGGCGCGGCGCGCGCCCGGAAAACCTGAACCTGTTACAGGAGGATTTTCCCGGCCTGAAGCTTGTCAAACTGGAACAGAACTACCGATCTACCGCCCGCATACTCAAAGCGGCCAATACCCTGATCGCCAACAATCCACATGTCATTGAAAAACAACTGTGGAGTGAACTGGGGTTTGGCGACCCCTTGCGAGTGATTCGCTGTACCGACGAAAATCACGAGTCGGAACAGGTAGTTGCCGAAATTCTCGATCACAAACTACGCAAACGCACGCGCTATGGTGACTACGCCATTCTCTACCGTGGCAATCACCAGTCACGCCTGATCGAATTGGCATTGCAGCAGCAACAGGTGCCCTACCACATGAGCGGTGGCACCTCATTTTTTGCCCGCAATGAGGTCAAGGATATCATGGCGTATTTGCGATTGATCATGAACGCCAATGACGACAATGCCTTTCTGCGCATTGCCAATATCCCCAGACGCAAGCTGGGCACCTCCACCATGGAGGCCCTGGGCAACTTCGCCAATACACAGCATTGCAGCCTGACCCAGGCCTGTGGGCGAATAGGATCGGACCAGATCTCCGAGGGAGGCCTTAAACGGCTGCGCGAATTCAATGATTGGATGGCGAGCATACGCCGCCAATGTGAGGGCAGCGGCGGTGTCAGTGGCCTGCGCCAAATGATTCGCGATATGAAATATGAAGAATGGCTGAACTCCCTGAGTTCAAGTGAAGATGTAGCACAAAGACGAATGTCCAATGTGCACTTCCTGCTGGACAGCCTGCAGCGGGTTATGAGCATGGAACAAACAGGACTGGATGAGGCCATCTCCCGTCTGGTGCTGCGCGATTTAATGGAACAGCAAGAGGAAGAGAATGCCGCAGATGACAGCGTGCAGTTAATGACGTTGCACGCATCCAAAGGCCTGGAATTTCCCCATGTATACATTATTGGCATGGAAGAAAAACTGTTGCCACACAGAGCCAGTATCGACGAGGGAAACATCGATGAAGAGAGACGCCTGGCCTACGTGGGCATCACCCGCGCCCGGGAAACTCTAAGCATGACCATGGCACTAAAACGCCGCCAATTCGGTGAAACCATCAACTGCGAAGCCAGCCGATTCATTGACGAACTTCCACAGGATGATTTGCAGTGGCAAGGTGGTGATATGGAGACCAAGGAAGCCAACCAGCAGCGCGCCGATCAAACCCTGGCTGGTTTGAAAGACCTGTTTGCCTGAATAACCGCCGACACTGCAAAATACTCTGTGATATCTTGGTTAAAAAAAGGGAGTAGATGATGGTTTTTAAACGCAGTATCCGCGTGGCAATCTTGTGTTTGATAGCGCCGCTAGCACTTATGGCCTGCAGCGAAAAAGGCTCCAGGAACGGCACCTCGCTGGCGGACGTGGGCGTTTCAGCACCGGTATTAACAACTGCCAGCGCGTCTGAATCGAACGTCCTGGTCATCGGCGGTACCAAGGGATGCGGGCTAGAAGTTGTAAGGCTTTTGCTGGAACGCGGGCACAGCGTTACCGCCATCGCCAGACACCCCGAAAACATGCCGCTGGAACACAAAAATCTGCAGAATTTACTGGGTGATGTCACCAATGCTGACCGTATTGCCGAATTGGTACCGGGCCATGAGGTCATAGTCAGCGCCATCGGCGTCGGGCCAACACGCGAGCCCGTAAGTGTTTTTTCGCAGGGCATGACGAATGTCCTCGCGGCTCTAGCGTCCCCCGAGACAACACGACTTATTACCGTAAGCGGCATCGGTGCAGGTGATAGTCGAGGTCATGGGAGTTTTTTCTACGACAATATTCTGTGGCCACTGCTACTGAAAACGGTCTATCTGGACAAAGACAAACAAGAAGCCATGATCAGATCCAGCAACACCCAATGGACTATTGTGCGCCCCGGGTTCCTCACCGATGGGCCCGCTCTGGCGAGCTATCGAATACTCGATGATATGGAAGGCGTCACCGCCGGAAGCATCACCCGCGCCGACGTGGCGCACTATATTGTCGCCGCCATCGAACAAAACCTGCAGCTCGGTGAAACCGTGTTGCTCAGCAACTAGCGGGATTCGGTTACAAAAAATAGACCACCAGAAAACGGCCCTGATGGGAATAGCACATACTTAAGGGGGGCTGTGGAGCATCCCGCTGCCCTCAGTAGTGATACCCTCGCGCAGTTGGAACCCCACGCCTTTGCGAGGGTATAACTACTGAGGGCAGCTACCACTGAACCAACCTTACTGGATTTGGGGTATACGGGAACTGCTACCCGTTGTGGGTGCCTCGACTCCAGTAGGATTGGTTCGGCGGTAGCAGGCCCTGCTTGTCGATACCCCCAGAGGGCGTGGGGTTCCAACCGAACGGGGGTATCGACAAGTAGGGCCTGCGGGATGACTGACCACCTTTAAGTAGGCGCCATTAGCCCAAACGGTTACTGAACCTTACCGCCCACGACATTTTCCATGCCCAGCTTCGCCTTAAGTTTTTCGCGAAGGCCCTGCACGATGGCATAAAAACCCGGAATAAAAAACGTACCAATCAGCAGAGCCGCCAACATACCACCGCACACGGTAATGCCCAAAGAGCGCTGACCAAAAGCCCCCGCCCCGCTGGCAAAAACCAGTGGCATGATTCCCAGCAAAAATGAAATGGCAGTCATACAAACTGCACGAAAGCGCAATCGCCCCGCTTCACGCGCTGCAACTTTAATGTCTTCACCTAATTCTTCACGGCGGTGTCTGGCAAACTCTACGATAAGAATTGCATTTTTAGCCGCCATGCCAATGAGTAGAACCAAACCAATTTGCGCATAGAGATTCAACGATACGCCGGTGAGCAAGAGCGCCAAAATTGCACCGCCAATCGCCATCGGCACCACCAGAATAATAGCTGCCGGTATCGACCAACTCTCATACTGGGCCACCAAAAATAGATAGACAAAAATGAAGGCAAGGCCAAAGGCGATAATCGCCGTGTTACCTGCTTTGCGCTCCTGGTAAGACATGCCCGTCCATTCAAGACGGTACCCAGGCGGAAGCACCCGGGCCGCCAGTTCTTCCATGGCATTCATAGCCTCCCCCGAACTGTAGCCATCACCAGCGCTGGCACGAACTGAGGCCGCCCGAAAGAGATTGTAGCGCAGGGAAAGATCAGGACCGAGAATACCCTTCGTTGTCACAAGCGTACTCAACGGCACCATCTCACCATTGGAAGACTTCAGATAAAAATGATCCAGATCTGCAAGGTCAGATCGAAACGGCGATTCGGCTTGCATGATGACTTTGTAGGTCTGGCCAAAAATATTAAAATCATTAATGTACAAGGAGCCCATTTGAGACTGCAGCGTGGCAAATATTTCACCCAGTGGAACGCCAAGGTTTTTGGCCTTAACACGATCAACGTCGATGAAGTACTGTGGCACGTTTGCCCGGTAGGTACTGAATACCGAGCTCAACTCGGGAACCTGATTACCCTCCACAATAATATTATTGAGTACACTGGCAAGCTGCGCCGGCGGCCTCGCAAGACTGTCCTGCACCATCACTTCCAGCCCACCCACGGCTCCCATGCCCGGTACCGCCGGCGGAGCAATAGCATACACCTGTGCCTCTGGCACCTGCGCAAAGGCTTGCCGGTCTATACGCGCCGCCACATTGAAGGACAAATCCTCGTGATTGGGTCGTTCATCCCAGTGTTTCAAAACAACAAAAAAGGTACCACCATTGCTCGCCTTGGCACCGGTTAAAATAGAAAAACCGGTTATTGAAGTCACCATTTCTACCGCTGGATCAGCGGCGATAATCTGGTTGACCTTGTCCATGGCATCGCGCGTTCGGCTGAGGGATGAAGCATCGGGTAGTTGCAGGTTCACTAACAATGCGCCCTTGTCTTCATTGGGCACAAAACCCGTCGGGATATTTAAAACTCCGAACGCCAAAACACCCATCCAGGCGACAAAAACCAACACCAGGAAGCCCAGCTTGCGCAACACCCACTGCACTCCGCTGTCATAACCTTTAGTGAGGCGATCAAATGCGGACAGGAAACCAACATACCATCGCGCTTCCTTTTTCTCCCCTGGTTTTAGCAACAGGCCACACAGGGCGGGGCTGAGTGTTAAAGCCGTCAGGGAGGAAAACAGTACCGATACACAAATAGTGACCGAAAACTGGCGATACATTTCACCGCTAATACCCGGCAGCATGGCGACAGGAACAAACACCGCCAGCAGCACCAGTGTGGTGGCGATAACCGCCCCCCCCACTTCGTGCATGGTAATTCTGGCCGCTTCCTTGGCAGACATAGTGGGGTCTTCGCGCATATGCCGGTCACAGTTTTCGATCACCAGGATCGCATCATCCACGACGATTCCAATGGCCAGGATCAAACCAAACAGCGTAACCGTGTTGATAGACATGCCCATGGCCAGTAAAACGGCAAATGTGGCGACCAGCGATACCGGAATAGCCAGGGTGGGCACCAGCGTCGCGCGCCAATTACCCAAAAACAAAAATGTAATAGCGACCACCAGAGCCACTGCCTGGAACAGAGAAATAACAACCTGGCTTACGGCCGTAGCCACATAACGAGTGGTGTCATAGCCGGCGACGTGCTCCAGCCCTTCTGGAAAGTAGTTCGACAATTCCTCAACGAGATCATCCACAGCCGCCCCCGATACCAGGGAATTGGCTCCCGGTAACAGGTAGATCGCCACGTTTACCGCAGGTTCTCCGCCGAACTCGCCAAAATAAGCGTAGTTGGACTGCCCCAATTCCACCCGCGCGACGTCCCGCAGGTAAATAGCTGAACCGTCAGCCCTGGCGCGCAATACAATATTTTCGAACTCTTCAACATCCTTCAAACGCCCCTTGGTTTGCAGGGTAAATTCAGTTTGCAGGGTTCCATCAAAGGGGGGCGCACCTATTTTCCCGGCCGCCACTTGAATATTCTGTTCCTGCAGCGCACTTCTGATATCCACCACCGACAAATTCAGATTGGCCATTTTGTCGGGGTCTAACCACAATCGCATGGAATAATCAGCTTCGCCCATAATGCTGGCCAACGCGATGCCATCAACCCGTGCCAACGCACCCTGAATATTGATTTTTACGTAGTTGGAAATAAATTTGTAATCGAGTGAACCATCTGGCGAGGTAAAGCTGATAATTTTGAGAATGTCTGGTGACTGTTCTTTAATACTCAGCCCGTTAGCGATGACCTCTGCCGGCAATTTCGGCTCGGCCTGCTTCACCCGATTTTGCACCCGCACCAACGCCATGTCGGAGTCGGACCCCACTTCGAAAGTCACGGTAAGACTATAGCTGCCATCGTTGGCACTTTTGGAAGACATATAAATCATGTCCTCCACCCCGTTCACAACATCTTCTATAGGCGTTGCGACTGTCGCTTCAACAACCTCCGCAGAGGCGCCTGGGTATACTCCGCTTACCAGAATACTCGGTGGTGAAATGGCGGGGTATTCTGTCACCGGCAACATAAAGATCGACATACCCCCGGCAAGCGTGAGAACAATCGAGATTACCAGAGCAAACTTGGGCCGGTTTATAAAAAAGGCACTGAACATTGGCTAGGCTCCGCTATTCGCTGCTGGCCAAGGAGGTGGTGGTTACAACCAATCCCGGCCGCACCTGCTGTAAACCGCGCACAACGACATTTTCACCCATTTCAAGACCCTTGATTACCAGCACCAGATCATCCATTCGGTGACCCAGCGCAATATTGCGGCGCACCACGGTATTGTTAACATCTACCGCCAGCGCGAAAGCGCCTTGTTGATCGGCCTGCACGGCCGCCTGGGGTATAAAAAGCCCCTCCAGAAGATTCGTATCTTGCAAGATCACGCGCACGTATTGCCCCGGGACCAACAAACTATGCGGATTGGGAATAGACGCCCTCGCTTCCAGAGTGCCTGTAGTGGTATCAATTCGATTGGCGAAATAGTCTATTTGCCCGACCTCCGGATACACAATTCCGTTGGTCATCTCCAGCGTGACTTCTATATTGCGGATAGCCTCTATATCTCGATCGTCACCAAGGCGTGTTTCGATATTGGAAATATAGGTGGCTTCACTGACCTGAAACCAGGCCTGAATAGGGTCAATGCTCACCAGAGTTGTTAAGTCCCCCGAGTTGGGGCCAACCAGATCCCCCGGGCTCACCATTGTCCTGCCTATCCTCCCGGAAATGGGTGCTCGTATTGTGGTAAACCCAAGATTGACCTCGGCACTGGTAACCTGAGCCTCGGCTGAGGCGATTCGGGCATCGGCATCGAGCTTCTTGGCCGTCAAATTGTCCATTTCTGATTGCGAAATGGCCCCTTTGGGCAATAACTCTTTACCGCGCCTGAAGTTGCGGGCCGCATTGGCTTGATTGGCCACAGCGCCTGCCAGATCAGCTTTAGCGCGCGCCAGACCAGCATTATATTCAGAGGCATCAATGGTATAGAGCACGTCGCCGACCTGCACCAGCTCCCCTTCGCGAAAATCCCGAGATTGCAAGTAACCGGTGACCTGGGCCGTAATGGTGACATCATCCTTGGCTTCCAAGCGGCCGACATATTGCGATTTTGGACGGTACGGCTCCTGTTTTACCTCGTCAACAACGACATTTATGACCCGCACCGGTGGCGGGGCCTCGCTGCAGGCGGCAAAATTTAAAATACATACCATGGCCAACAGGGTATTTTTCACAGGGTAATCCTCAAAAATTCTCACAGGGCACTGTACCAAATGGCGGTGGGGTAGCCCATTTGTTTCCCGGGCAAAAAAAAGCCGCAGCGCTTTCACACTGCGGCTTTCATCAATGGGTAAACCTACTGACTGCCGGTAATCATATAATCCACCGCTGCAGTGACTTCTTCATCGGAGCAGTTCATGCAACCGCCCTTAGCGATCATGCCTGTACCGCCAAGACCATTAATACCGCTGTCGTACAATACATCGGTACCCTTGGCTATGCGATCTGCCCAGGCTGCGGCATCGCCCAGCTTTGGAGCACCAGCGGCGCCCGTGCTGTGACAAGCCATACACGCTGCGTTGTAGACGTCTTCACCGGAGCGAGGTCCGGCATTGGCAGCAACTGCGACACCCCCACAACTGCTATCGCCTTGCATACAAACTTCACCCACCGGCTTGATACGCTCCGTGATGTCGGCGCGTTGTTGGTCGGTTAAATCAACGGCGGATGCGCCAAAGGCAAGCACCAGGGCAAAAAGACTAAAAGCCATACGAATTATCACAAGCGGTTCCTCTCTTAAACAGGCGCGCATTATAGCCACATTTGAGGTGTGGTAAAACTCATCCCGCAAGGGAATGGGCACAAATACCCCTCATGACGGCCCAAATTGTGCTGCAAAGCTGGAATCAAGCCAGAATCCGACCTAACATACCTAGCAAAATCCGATAATTGCAAACTGAGACACCAAAAATGAAAATATACACTTTTGATCCAGCCCCCAATGCGCAGCGCCTGAGCCTCTTTTTGCAATGCAAGGGCATCGAAATTGAAACCGCCAAAATCGACATGATGACCAACGAGCAGTTGGGCGAAGACTATAAAAAAATCAACCCGGCGAGCACGATCCCCGCACTGGTATTGGACGATGGCACCGTTTTAACCGAGGTTATAGGCATGTGTGTTTACCTGGAGGAAATGTTTCCGGAAAAACCCATGCTGGGCACTAATGCCCTGGAAAAGGCCCAGGTGATTAGTTGGGACCACAAAATTTTTAATATGGTCATGATGCCGGTGGCGGAAGCACTGCGGAATCGCGGTGACAATTTTGTCGATCGCGCCCTACCTGGGCCATTAAATGTACCCCAAATTGCAGAACTGGCAGTGCGCGGCAAAATGCGCCTGGATTACGCTTGGCCAGAACTGGACGCCGAGATTGAAGGCCTGGAGTGGCTGGTTGGCGACAGACTGACAATGGCCGACCTGGACCTGATGATTTGCACAGGATTTTCCGCCTGGGTAAAGGGTGCCCCGCCCGAGAGCTGCAAAAATATTCACGCCCATGCCCAACGAGTAAAACAGGCGCTGGCCAGCATTTAAAAAGCCAGGTGAACCATTATTGAACAGGGAGTGCTCAATGTTTCGTGTCATCAGTTTGATCGCCGCAGTACTGTTAAGCTGCCAGAGTATTGCGCAAACTGATGCGCGCGAGATCATCGAAAAAGCCATGGATCAATACCGCGGCAAAAGTTCCTACGGGGAGATGACAATGATTATTCATCGTCCCGATTGGGAACGCACCATGTCCATGCAAAACTGGACACGTGGCACTGACGAATCCCTGGTGCGGGTCACAAGCCCGGCCAAGGATGCCGGCAACGGCACACTGTTAAAAGATAACAACATGTGGTCGTACGCCCCGAAAATAAACCGGGTCATTAAGGTCCCCTCTTCAATGATGAATCAAAGCTGGATGGGGTCAGACCTTTCCAACAAAGACATCAGCAAATCTACGGATATCATTGATCAATACGAACACAGCTTACTCGAAACCAAAACCATGGACGGCCACCAGACCTACGTAATTCAATCGATTCCCCATGAAGACGCCGCGGTAGTGTGGGGCAAGGAGGTGTTAACCATACGCGATGACTATGTGATGCTGGAGAAGCAGTATTGGGATCAGGACGATGTGCTGGTGAAAACCTTCAAAGCTCTCGAGGTAATAGAATTTGGTGACCGCGCTGTAGCATCCATTATGCGCATGCAGGATGTCGACAAACCCGGTGAGTGGACAGAAATGCAGGTACAGGACAGCCAATTTGACATTACCCTGCCCGCCAACTTATTTACACTTTCCAACTTGAGAAATCCACGGCAGTGAGCGTTACCACCCGGTTGGCGTGGCGCAATTTGTGGCGCCACGGCCGTCGCACCTGGTTAACGGTAGGCGCGATGATATTTTGCAACATCCTACTGGTCTTCATGATTTCGTTTCAGTTTGGCACCTATAGCCTGATGATTGACAGCACCTTGTCGGTACTCACCGGGCATATTCAGATTCAGGAAAAGGATTACAACGCCGAGCAGCGCATGCGCAATACCGTTCCAAACGGTATCGCGCTGGCGACCGACCTGCGTAAAAAAACCGGCAACAGCGCAATGGCGGCGCGCGGCACAACCTTTGCACTGGCTTCCAGCGAAGAACGCTCCTTTGGTATACAGGTTATGGGTGTACAGCCGGAATTTGAGGCCCAAATATCCACTTTACCCGGCCTGATACAAGACGGCCGATACCTGCAGGGCGACGACGCCGACGAAATTGTGATTGGTTCGGTGCTGGCAAGAAACTTGAAAGCAGGCATTGGCGATGAAGTAACTTTGCTCGGGTCGGGCAGAGACGGTTCGTTTGCGGCCGGCGTAGCAACGGTGGTTGGCATCATCAACAGTGGCATGAGCGAACTGGATCGTTCCATTGCCCAGGTGCCGCTGGGGTATTTTCAATCTGTATTCAGTATGAGCGATCAGGTTCACAGTATTGTTGTCAATGTGGGTACGCTGGGCGCAGTAGAAGATGAAAAACACCAGCTCAAAACGCTTGTCACCACCGAAGATCTGGTGGTACTTGATTGGAACGAACTGCAACCCGGTCTTAAACAGGCTATCCAGGCAGATTTGTTCAGTAACTTCGTCATGTATGGGGTACTTATCGTACTGGTGGCTTTTAGTGTCTTGAATACTCAGCTGATGGCAGTACTGGAGAGGACCCGGGAGTTCGGTGTAATGATGGCACTGGGCCTGCGCCCAGGTGCGCTGGCGCGATTGGTTTTTCTTGAAACGGCAATCATGTCCCTGCTGGGACTATTTATAGGCTGCCTGATCGGCACCGCGATCGCCGCCTATTACCAGGCCAACGGTGTTTACATTCCGGGCATGGAAGAAGCAATGGCAAAATACAACCTGCCTGGTGAATTGTATCCCCAAGTGAGTCTTCTCAGTATTTTCCTGGGCCCCGGAACGGTTTTTATCGGCGGCATGCTGGCCGCTATTTATCCGGCGCTGCGCCTATACTCCCTGGCACCCGTGGCCGCAATGAGGGCCGTGTAAATGGCTCAGGAGCAATCCGTTTCCGCCTCTATCCTGGCCAAGCTTGCCTGGCGCAACCTGTGGCGCAACTATCGCCGCACGCTGATCATGTTAACTGCCATAGTAATCGGCGTATGGGCAATGATTCTATTTAGCGCCCTGATGCGCGGTATGCTCGATGAAATGGTCCATGCCGGGCTAAGAGTGCTTCCCGGGGAAGTTCAAATTCACCACCCGGCATTCAGAGACGACCCCAGCATCGCCAACAGCATGCAAGAACCCCAGGGGGAATTGCTGGCGACATTAAACCGTCCTCCCGTGCAGGCCTGGACTGCGAGAATAAAGGTACCCGGCATGATTTCCAGTGAACGGGACAACCGCGGCGCTCAACTACTGGGCATTGATCCGGCCCAGGAAATAGCGCTGGGGTTTGATCCGGGCGATATCGTAGAAGGAAGGTTCCTTGAGTCACCACAGGACAAAGGCATAGTGATTGGCCG
This sequence comes from Halioglobus sp., assembly GCA_036961345.1. Classification (GTDB taxonomy): domain Bacteria; phylum Pseudomonadota; class Gammaproteobacteria; order Pseudomonadales; family Halieaceae; genus JBALVT01. The sequence continues at coordinate 7,572 of JBALVT010000054.1, read as the reverse complement.
GAAACTTGCTGAGCGGCTGGAAACCCAGCTGGGAAAACGGGTGGTCATCATGTCACAAGACCCGGACAACGATGTGGCTGACCGCGGTGTGCGAATTGTCGGAATCTATAAGGCACGCCTGCAGGCGACCGAGGAACTCAACGTTTATGTTGGCCGTGAAACCCTGCAAAAAATGCTGCGTATAGACAAACAGGTGTCTGAAGTAGCCATCACCGCCAACAGCTACAAAACCGTTGATACCTGGTGGCCTGCGATCGCAACCGCCGCGGGACCCGAACTCGACACACAGCCTTGGATGGTGCTGGATGCCTACCTGGGCACAATACTTTCCATACAGGGCACCATGAATCTCATCATCATGATTATTATTTTTCTCGCTCTGTCATTCGGTCTGGTCAATACGCTGGTGATGGCGGTGTTTGAACGCATTAGGGAAATAGGCCTGATGATGGCTCTGGGCATGCGCCCGCAATGGATTATGTATCAGGTGTTATTGGAAAGCCTCATGCTGTTGTGCCTTGGCCTGATCATTGGCAATGTGCTGGCGGCCGCGACGATTCTGCCATTGGAAGGTGGAATTGATATCTCTATTGTGGGAGACGGTCTTGAGATGTATGGCATGGGCGCCACGTTGTACCCGGTGCTTGCGGCACAGGACATGCTGAACTCAACGTTGGTGGTACTGGTGCTGGGCTTACTGGCCAGCCTTATCCCGGCGTGGCGCGCCTCGCGCTACAACCCTATTCAAGCACTGGCGAAGAATTAACGAGAATATCCAATGAGCGCAGTTTCGTGTAAAAACCTGATCAAAACCTTTACCCAGGGCGAGCAAATTATCAAAGGGTTGGACGATGTTACTATCAATATCGAGCCGGGCGAATTTGTCTGTCTATCTGGCCCTTCGGGATCGGGAAAAACAACGCTTCTCAATGCACTCGGTGGCCTGGACAACCCAGATAGCGGCGAGATTCTGGTCGATAGTAAACGTGTAGACCTGCTAAGCAAAAGCGATTTGGCCGATATGCGCCTGCACAATATTGGTTTCGTCTTTCAGGCTTATAACTTAATCCCGGTGCTTACAGCGCAGGAAAATATAGAATTTGTAATGCAGATACAGGGCGTACCAGCCCAGGAGCGACGGGAAAAATCCCGGGCAATACTGGCTGAGGTTGACCTGGCGGATCACGAAGATCGTCGGCCGGCTCAGTTGTCCGGCGGTCAACAGCAACGGGTGGCGGTGGCCAGGGCAATTGTCAGTGACCCCACATTGGTCCTTGCCGACGAACCCACCGCCAACCTCGACTCAAAAACAGCGGTGCAATTGATCGAGTTATTTTTAAAACTCAATCTGGAACGCAATATCACCTTTGTCATCGCCACCCACGATACACGTGTCATGGACTACTGCCGCCGACTGGTGCGCATGGTTGACGGAAAAATCGTTAGTGACTTGCAACAACCCGGTATCGGTGTAAGCAGCTGATGCGTGCCTGGGGTCTGGCCGCCCTTCTATTGTTTAGCACAACAATACAGGCCCAGCTGCTCAATTTAAAAAGCGGGCATTTGAAGGGCCAATACCTGCTCGGCACCTACCCCGATGACAGCCTCATTCGAGATTTTGTCGGCACACCCACCCACGATCTCAACGCAGATTTACGCTTACTCATAGATGGCCGTAAAGACAACTGGAGCTGGCAGGGCGATTATCAGATGGTATTGCGCTCCGGCGATACACTGGAATTAAGACAGGCACTGGCGGATAACATTCTAAGCCCCGCCGCTGTACAAAATGATGACCGCCGACTGATGGACTTAACCCATGTTATATCTGACAACGACAACCGAATACTGCTGTATCGTATGGACCGCCTTCATTTGGCTTATACCGGCGACAAGATAGTCGTGCGCGCAGGTCGTCAGGCCGTCAGCTGGGGTAACGGCCTTATTTACAACCCCGTGGATTTCTTTAACCCTTTCGATCCGGCCGCAGTGGACACCGAATATAAGGCGGGCGATGACATGCTATATGCCCAATATTTGCAGGACAGTGGCAACGATTTTCAATTTGTCTCGGTGTGGCGGCGCGACGATGACGGCCATACCGACCATGACGTAAATACCAACGCGCTGAAGTATCACGCCTTTATAGGTGAACGGGAGGTAGATGTCTTATTAGCCCAGCACTATGAAGATGACATTTTCACCACAGGTGGAGTATCAAGCTGGGGCGGCGCAATTGTGCGCGGCGACATCGTAGTAACGCATACGGATTTGGACACCTACCTGAGCGCCGTCGCCAATGTCAGCTACTCCTGGACATGGGGCGGTAAAAACATGAGCGGCGTCTTTGAGTATTTCCATAATGGCTTGGGTTTAGAAGAGAACGACTACGATAATCTACAACAGGAAACAGATCTGGTTGCGCGGCTAACGCGCGGTGAATTGTTTACCGTTGGGAAAAACTATCTCGCTGGGGGCGTTACCATTGAAATGACGCCTTTGATCAATATTTCGCCCAATGCCTTTTTCAACATCGGTGATGGTTCCGGTCTGGCACAGCTTGTCGGCCAATATAATTTCAAGCAAAACTGGTTGTTCCTAATGGCGCTGAATGTGCCATTCGGTAGCAGTGGCACCGAATTTGGCGGGCTTGATTCAGGGATTCCGGATAAACAGCTGAGCAATGGGCCCGGGGTATTTGCGCAGATCGCCTTCTATTTTTAGGTTTGATTGTTAGCAACAGAGCCACAATATGATCGCGCATTAAGCGGTTAGTTGCGATATAAATACGTTCTGTAAGAACAGGCGTTGCCCAGTGACTCAAGTGCAATCAATTCAAAAATTTGCTCACCCATGGTTCTTGTTGGTCTTTTTGACCTGCACTGTGACTTTATATGGCTGCGAAAAAGAAGGCCCTGAGAAAAAATTTCAAAACTATCTGGGCCGACTCGCGACCACCCTGGATGCCGACACACCCACTGTACCGATACCCCTAATAGCCAAACCACCAAAAATCAGTGAGCTTCGCTATACCCTGGAGCCTGGAAACTTGCACGCATTAGATTTTCTGGCACTGAGCGGCTGCAAGATTCAAATCACCATTGGCAAACGCAATAGCAGCCTGGGAAAATTCGCCAAGGATTCCCAACGCCTACTGTTGGAACTGGAGTATCTTCTACACGCACCCGAATGTATTCGCTTTATGCGCAAGAACGGGAAAACCGAGCTGGCAGAAAATCTCGAGATGGCGTATCAGCTTAAAAAGCGGCAACTCCCAAAACTCATCTTCAATGCGACCCTGGCCAATAGCGAATTCCGCAGTTTCTGGAAAAAACCCGCTGCACTGGCGGACTATCCCGCTCAAACAAACAGCAAGGTATTACAGTCACTGGGGGCCATTACTAAAAATACCGAACGCTGGCTGTCTGGCGATTATCGGGCTGACAACGCAACATTTGAAATACATTTGAGCGAAGTGGCGATGGGAGATGGCGGCGCCTTGTGGCTCGCGCTCGGCATTCAGGGCGGTGCCCTGAATGCCGGCAACATTTTATTGGAACAGAGTTTGGCGCGCGGCCCACTATGCAGCAAAAACTACCGATCACCCGCCGCTGACATCCTCCCTAGGGTTGTACATAAGTACTTCATCACCCAGATACAACCGGGGGCCGCCGCATTAGGCAAACGCTACCATGAGCTCATACCCGCGCTGAGGGCGCTGGAGAACCTACTTCAGGACGATCTGCCCAAGGAGTACCTGCGAATGCAAGAGGAAAGGAATAAGGCCATGTCGGCCCTAACAGAAATACCCAGGGCCCACGTGCAGGCTATTAAAAAGGTTCTCAGAACTTGCCAAAACAAGTCACCACTTAACGCTTAAATCCGTTAGAATTGCGCTTCAAATAAAATCAATCACTCTCGGCCACCTGGAGACATACATGCTGCGCCCATCTTATACGGTATTTAGAAGTACCTTAGCTCTGTTGATTGTTGCATTGGCAACCGCCTGTGCCAGTAGCCCACCCAAGCCAGAGGTCGACTTTAACAGCGAATACAACTTTTCCGCGGTTACAAAAGTGGCATTTTATAAAAATTCGGGCATGGTTAGCGGCGACAACCCAGCGCAAATAAGCGATATGCAACGCAATCGTGTAGACCGGGCATTACAAATGACATTGGAGAACAAGGGCATAAGCTTCGTAGAGGACCCCAAGGAGGCAGATTTACTGCTGTCCTGGCACCTGAGCGCGCAAGACAAAACGGATGTTCGCACCTACCAGACCGCAGGCCACGGCGGCGGCTATTACGGCGGATACAACCGCTATAGCCGCTACAACTGCTGGAGTTGTGGCAGCCAAACAGAGGTGTCAGTGAAAAATTACACCGAGGGTACCTTCATCGTAGACATGATCGACCCCGCGGTACAGCAGTCAGTGTGGCGCAGCGTTACTCAATCTCGCTTGAAAGGCGAGCGAAAAGAGGAGCAGGAAACCTACGATAAAGCCGCTGCGGTAATCCTGGCAGACTTCCCTCCTTACTAGACGATAAATGCTCGGGCGGCTACCGCCCGACAATCCGCCCTATAGAGCGCTGGGCTCTATGTCTAAGAATACCCTCTATCATGATTGCCCTTTGCCATATGCTCTCGGCCAGCCATATTCTATCTTTTTGAGGAAAATGATCGATCCTGGAAACAGCAGCAGTGCAATGTCCATATAAAAATATGGACATAAACTAGACGCCGGACTTGGAGCGGAGGAGCTTCCCCCAAATCAGCGACGCGTCCTTTCCAGATTGAATCGACACTATAACCGACATCAATCCTCAGCCGAGAAAGCAGATTCACAACAGGTTCATGGATAGCCACAAGGCCCCAGCCCCCGTGGCAAACAACCCCACCTGATTTGCCAGAAATCTGGCAGCGGTAGCACTGGGCGCGGAGAACAAGGACTGCTTTGTGTGATGACCTGAAGCCTCGTGCAAATCCAAAACTCCCGCGGCTCCGTATTCTAGGCATGGCAACAACTATATCCAGCACCCAGAAGAATCCCAATCCACAGGGCAAGGGCTGCGTTCCTGTCTTGCAAGACTGGCATGCATTGAGCCGCAGTTCCCCTGTGAAAAAATCTGCCAGCGACATACTCACAGATTATTGTTTTTCTGCACTGGTATTAGCGGCAAAATTTCGTTTCAGGCCTGTGCTGGGCAAGACCTACTACCTTTACAGCGAAGAGCAGGAATGGAGCCTGTCGCTTATCGGACCACAGGAATGGGGTGACTCTATACCGGGGGAGTTCGTGGGAAATTGCCGCTTGCAAACAGATATGACCTGGCAACTGGAGTTTGGCCAACTGCATACCGACAGCCCGGTGTCGAATAGACTAAAGGACTTTGTAGAAGGCTTTGCCCATGCACTTGCCCGCCAGGAATCAGTCTTGGACGAGCTGCCCTTTTACGTAAGCGATCTGCCCTACTACCAGCGGATGTTAGCCACTGGCCTCGCAGTCTCACTACAGCACTCTATCAAAGAGACAGGAACCGTGGCACTGACGCAGGAGCTGTTGTTTATCAAGCGCGATGCCGCGCGTTATCTTCGTGCTTCTGGAGAGCTTCATGCATTTTTATCATCTCCACAATATTCTCCAAGTTGAGAAGACCGACAATACTCCCACCCTCAGTTACATACATAATCCGTGATAGATTACCGCGCATTCCCTGCAAAACCGTTTCGAGCAACTCGCCGCCTTCGACACTGATTAGGTCCTCCAGCTGCAAGTCACTGATACGCGCGAGCTCACCGTGCTCCTGCAAGCCTTTTATCAAGTCACTGTGATGTAGAACTTTTTTCTCCCCACTCTGAGAATCCACCGGAAAGTCCTTTTGACTACCGGCCAAGGTTAAAGCCACTGCCCCTGCCAGGTTATCTTCCGGGGACAGGGTATGAAACTCCTTGAGCATGGCGTCTCTAACCCGCACCTGATCGAGTGATAGCTTGAGATGCTCCGAGTTGCTTTCCATGGAGGCACTAAACCAGATGAATACAGCGATCAAAATCAAAAACGGATTATAGAACCAGCCCAGCAATCCCATGACCAGGGCAAACATTTTACCGACACTGGCCGCACGATCAGTGGCTGTGGCATGATCCATGCGTAATGCCAGTACCGCGCGCAACACTCTGCCACCGTCCATCGGGAAGGCGGGCAGCAGATTGAATCCACCTAGAAACATATTCAGAATCATAAGACGGTATACAAAGGAGCCGTCGGTCAGACTCAGCTGCCCAGATAGAGGGGCTTCAACCGGAGCATCGAGAAAAAAATACAGAACAGCAGCAATAACAAAATTCACCATGGGCCCTGCCAGTGCAACCTTGATTTCCTGAAGCGAATCTTCAGGCATCCTCTCCAATGATGCGACGCCACCTATAGGCAGCAAAGTAATTTTTTTTGTGCCAATACCGTATCGACGGGCTGTGAGGGAATGGCCAAGCTCATGCAGGACGACGCAGGAGAATAGCGCGAGAACAAAACCAACTCCGGATACCACCGCAGCAAGGGTGGCATACTGGTTCCAGTAGCTTACCCCCACCAGATAGAGCAGCAAAAAAAATGTCACATGGACATAAACATCAATACCTGCCAGTCGTGCAATTTTCCAGGACCACTTCATTCAAAATTTCCTAAACATAAATAGGGGGTGTTTATCTCGATTTTATGGTGACCGCGAACTTCTGAATATCATTCGCAGGATACATTTTTCGAGTGTGAACCAGGTCTTGAAATACAGTATAGGCGTGAGCCAGCGCGGTGGGGACGGAGTCAAAATCGTCACCATGATCTTCCGAGTCGAGCACAGATTCCTTGTGCATTTGCATTGTCCAGCAGTACAACGGCTTGCCCTGTTCGCCACCGGAGACTGCACTGGGCATGATCGTAATTTCAGGGACATTTTTTGGCGTCAGCATGGTAGCCTCCTCATTAGACTGTTTACACTCGTTTCAGTGTAGCCCCTGAGCATTCATCGCCCGTTGATTTGCGTCAACGACGCCTCATCCGCAGCTCAGGAAACTGCAGCGAGTAAAAGGAGTTGCGTTGAAAGATGGCGCTAGAATATATAATCGCCAAACATCTCTATGATGTGATCTGTCCAACGCTCCGGAAACGGTTCAGTCAGCTCCGCGGATGTCTCAAAGTCGGGCTCGAACAGTTTGTCGATCAACGAATTCACCGCCACAGGTTCTGACGTAGCGATATTGATCTCCCTGTTAATATGTAAACTAAGCCTGTCCAGGTTGGCTGACCCCAGTGTTGCCCAGCCATCAAAGATTGCCGCTTTGGCGTGAGAAAAACCCGGGTAAATGTAAACTCGCACCCCGTTGGCCAGCATCCTGTTGGCCGCCAGGATAATATTTCTGGTAATCAATCCTCGATCGGTCTCAAGGGGAATAATCACTCTCACATCAACACCCCTGCGACGGGCCAGTACTAGCTCCCGGAGCAGAACATCGTCGGTAAAATAGGCATACTCCACATAGATATACCGCTGGGAACGGCGGATAGCCTCACGCTG
>JBALVT010000053.1:0-22241 GCA_036961345.1 Halioglobus sp. | reverse complement strand
TTGGCCGGAGCCTTTTTCTTAGCTGCTGCTTTTTTTGTAGCCATGTTATTTTTAACCTTCCTTAAAAATGATTAAGAGCAAAAATTCAACCTGGACTGCCCGCCTCCCCCAAAAGCTGAAAACAGCACCGCCACAAGCATGCACAAATTTATAAATCATGAAACGCTACAATACAAGCGTTTTTCGCCACAAATGCAGAAAAACCCCTATTTTTTAACGTTCAAAGCGTTTTCAGACAAGAAATCCAGCAATTGCCCCGGGAAACTACCGGAGGCATCCACAAGCAGTTAAGCCTATAAAAACAATAGGAACGCCATTATTTCCCTCCAGAATTCAGAAATAACGGAACCCCGCTCTCAGTATCAACGGCTGTACCGGGCGGTCGTTCGCAAGTAAACTAGCAGCCTTTAATTTCCCTCCACATGGACAGACACATGCGCACCAGCAATTTCCTCATCGCAACACAAAAAGAAGTTCCCTCTGATGCCGAGGTTGTCAGCCATCAATTGATGCTTCGCGCCGGCATGATTCGCAAACTGGCCGCCGGTTTTTACACCTGGCTTCCTTTGGGACTAAGAGTATTGCGTAAAGTTGAAGCTATTGTCAGGGACGAAATGGACAATGCAGGAGGCCAGGAGCTAAGTATGCCGATCGTGCAACCGGCCGAACTTTGGCAAGAGTCAGGCCGATGGGAACAATATGGCGCCGAGTTGCTGCGCATCAAGGACCGGCACAATCGCGACTTTTGCCTCGGCCCGACTCACGAGGAGGTCGTTACCGACCTTCTTCGAGGGCAAATTAAAAGCTATAAACAGCTTCCAGCCACTTTTTATCAAATACAAACCAAGGTGAGGGATGAAATTCGCCCCCGCTTCGGCGTTATGCGCTCGCGCGAGTTTCTGATGAAGGATGCCTATTCATTTCACGCAAGCCAGGCATCCCTGGAAGACACATATCAAATCATGCACCAGGCATATACCAATATTTTTTCACGACTGGGCCTCACTTTCCGACCGGTGATTGCCGATACTGGCAGCATTGGCGGCAGCGCCTCACATGAATTCCATGTGCTTGCCAGTTCTGGGGAAGACGATATCGCCTTTAGTGATGGCAGCGATTATGCCGCCAATATTGAGATGGCTGAGGCAATTGCACCACAAACAGAACGCCCCGCCGCCACCGCGTCACTACAGGAAGTAGCGACACCCGGGGTTAAAACGATCGAAGCACTGGCCCAGTTTCTTAACGTAGAGGCCGCCCTCACCGTTAAGACCATGCTCGTTGCCGGCGAAATAGAGGGCGAGTTAGTGGCACTGGTCCTGCGCGGCGATCACCAGCTAAATCCAATAAAAGCCGAGAAGCTAGCTGGCGTAAGCGCACCTTTGCAGATGGCAGATGAGGAAGCAGTGCGCAAAATTTGCGGCAGTGGATTTGGCTCTCTCGGTCCGGTTGGGCTGGATATTCCGGTTATTGTCGACCACAGCGCCGCTCAGCTAGCGGATTTTGTGTGCGGCGCCAACCGGGACGACCTGCATCTGAGCGGGGTAAACTGGGAAAGAGATTGCCCTCTGGGGCAAGTCGCTGATTTGCGCAATGTCGTAGCGGGAGACCCAAGCCCGGACGGCCAAGGCACACTTGATATAAAAAGAGGCATAGAAGTGGGGCATATATTCCAGCTTGGCACCAAATACAGCGAGGCGATGCAAGCCAAGGTATTGAACGAAAATGGCAAAAGCATTCCCATGAGCATGGGGTGTTACGGTATTGGGGTGAGCAGGATCGTCGCTGCTGCAATTGAGCAAAATCACGATGAAAACGGCATAATCTGGCCCCGGGCCATGGCACCATTCCAGCTGGCAATCGTACCTCTGAATATGCAGAAATCAGAGCAAGTGGCGCAGTGTGCCAATGATCTCTACTCGCGGCTTCGGGATGCAGGCATAGAAGTCTTACTGGATGATCGCAACGAACGCCCGGGTGTGAAGTTCGCGGATATGGAACTGATAGGAATACCTCATCGGCTGGTTATCGGGGACCGTGCACTGGCTGAAGGCAACCTGGAATACAAGGGCCGGACTGATGCAGAGTCCCAGCTGGTGCCCCAGTCGGATATTTTCGACTTCATCTGCAACAAACTGGCGACTCCGGCCGGCTGATTCAAACCGTGCACAGCAATCCGCGCATTCATCGCCGTTTTTTGCGTCTAACCATTAGGTTGATGTGTATGCTTTTGCTCGCCCCGCTCGCCACCGCGCAACCCCGGGACAGCGGCGAAAGAGATGCGTTACGCAGCTTTCTGGAACAAACTATCAATACGGCGGACAGCTTCGAAGATCGTTACGACGCCGAAGTCTGGTTTATCGACATGTCGGCGCGCCTCGAGCGCTTTGTCAAAGATCCGGAGGCGCGATTAACCCTGCTGCACGATATACACTTTGCCGCTACCCGAGCCGGGGTTTCGCCTGAACTGGTAATGGCCGTGATAGAAGTAGAAAGCCATTTTGATCGCTTCGCCGTTTCTCGCGTAGGAGCACAGGGAATGATGCAGGTCATGCCATTCTGGAAAGATGAGATTGGCCGGCCCGACGACAATCTCACACTGCAGAAGGCCAACCTGGAATATGGCTGCAGAATTCTGCAATTCTACCTGCAGCGCAAAAAAGGGCATTTGCACGAAGCGCTCGCCGCCTACAACGGCAGCACTGGAAGCCGCGTCTATAGCGACAAGGTTTACAAGGCCTGGAATAACCATTGGCGTATCGAAACACTGGACTGGAGTCGCTAGCGATAAGAACCAGGAGACTGCCCCGTCCACTTCTTGAAAGAGCGGTGAAAAGCGCTGGGATCACTAAAACCGACCTGCTCGGCGACGTCACTGACCGTGAGGCGATCACGGCTCAGTAGAGAGATCGCCACGTCGCGGCGAGCATTGTCCTTAATGCGCTGATATGAAGTTCCCTCTTTCTCAAGGCGCCGACGAAGCGTCCTGGCAGACATATTCAGCAGACCGGTGAGCCCTTCAAAGCTTGGTAATTCGTCGCGAAAGTCGCTGCCCAGGATCTCCCGGATACGGTGCGTAATACTGGAAATACTGGCCTCGGGCTGAATCACAATATGATACGGCGCCAGCTTCAAAAATTCCCTTAGTTGAGGTTCATCCCTGATAATTTCTGCATCGAGATGGCGCGCACTAAATGTAAGCGTATTAAGCGGCTGATCATAACTCACCGGGCAGGGGAAAAAATGCCGTATTCCAGCCATAAAGTCTGGCTTGGGCCCCGAGCAGGTAGCGCTGGTGATATCGATATGTTGACCGATCAGCCAACCACACACGCGCATCCACATGGCCATGCTACACAGAACGCTGTGCTGAACGGTATTGGTATCATCATCCGAGCGATAGGTGAGTGTAGCTTCCTTGAGCACTTCATCCACCGTGAGCTCATTGGAAATTTGCGCACCGTGACGCACCCTGCAACAAGCGTTGAATTCTATAGCCCTGCGCATCGCCGATAACAAATTGGCGCTATTGAGCATACTTAAGGTGATTAATCGGGTAGTTCCAACGGGGGTCTGGACATCAGGCATGACGCCACCCGACTCATCACCGAGCTCCCGAAACAACTCGACACATAAACGACTGTATTGCTCGCGGGAGACAAATACCATTTGCGCATTTTGCCTAAGGGGATCGAATGGAAATTTGGCAGCGTGTAAAATAGCGCCCACATCTCGGTTGTACACCCGCGCCTGGACCAATAGCGCCCGGGTGAACTCCATCGGTACATTATCGTTATATATTTCTGCATTCACAGGCACAGCGCGCACAGTAGATTCTCAGCAGTAATGAATTGACAGTATAGCGCGAGTTGGAAATAAATCAGAATGCCCGGTATGAGTCCTTTAACCGTCGATGATTGTAACGGCAATGTATTTGGGGTATTGATACGCCACCGTCACAAGACATTCATATAATCTGGACCCCAACCTTGGAAGATACCCACTCGAAAGGCCGCAGTTCCTGGCTGGTACTGGGCGCTGCAATCGGTGCACTGCTCGCAGCTTCGGGATTAATCGAAGACCAATTATCTCCCATTGAAGACACGGTAATCGCCACTATCGATGGCGAGAGTATTTATACAGCGGAGTTCATAAACTATGTAGAGGCTCTGGAGAACGACCGAGGTAAACCGCTGAAAAAAGCCGACAAAACACATATCCTCAACCGTCTTATAGATGAGAAACTGCTCATCCGCCACGGCGAGATCAGTGGCCTTACCCGCACTGAGTCTGCCGTTCGCAAGGCTATCGTAGACGCTGTTATCGAAAACATCATCAGCGCCAGAAAGGGTGTATTACCCACCGACCAAGAGCTCGAAACCTTCTATCAGGAGAATCAGGCATATTTCAGCCACACTCCGCTATTACGCATCAAACGCATGTTGTTCCGCGGCGACCAGGCGAACAAACGCGCTGAGCAAGCCCACCGGGCCTTATTGGCCGGCCAGACATTTTCCAGCGTGACACGGCAAATGGCGGATGATGAAATTCTCAGCCTGCCCGATTCTCCAATCCCTACGAATCGCCTGGCAAACTATTTGGGGCCGAGCCTCACCCAGGCCAGTGAAGCTTTGGCGCCTGGCCAGTATAGCAAGCCGCTCGCGAGTGGAAGTTCCTGGGTCATTCTTGCGCTGCTAGAAAAGCGACCGGGAGAAACACCCCAGCTTGCAGTAATTCGCGATCAGGTTCTGCGAGAATATCAGCGCCGAGGCAACGACCAGGCTCTGCGCGATTATCTGGACGAATTGCGTGCCGACGCCGATGTGCGCATTAACAAATCGCGACTACAGGCCGAGCAAGCTCCTGACTAGCCATGAAAAAACTTCTGTTTATATTGGTGCTTTTATCGGCCCAGCTGCTGCCACATTTGGCTATTGCCGACCCCCAGAGTAAATCTTTCTCTCACTGGAGCATCGAGGATCGGAGCGCTGCTGGCACCTTCACCATTGCCTTGCGGGAATTAACTGTGCTCACACCGCCCGCCGACTCGCGGGCATTGCCCGATATATGGAGGGAACATTTAGCTAAAAACGTCGTAGTAAGCGACGAAAACAGCTGCCTGCTCATTCGAAGCACGACGATTCCGTCCGCACAGGGGTATGCACGGGCCAAACTTGAGTGGCAATGCCAGCAGCCTGTCACCGCGCTAAAAATATCTGTTGATATCATGTTTGACCACGTGGCAAGCCATGTTCATTTTGCCAACTATCATCTCGGCACCGGAAACCGCAGAGAAAACCTCTTCACCGCCTCCCAGCGCAACCACCAGCTCTGGCTATCGATGACGCCTGACAACAAGGTCCAGGACAGCGGCCCCGTACTGGCCACCTATCTTCGATTTGGCTTCGAACACATTCTGATCGGCTTGGATCACGTGGCCTTCCTGCTCACCTTGCTGCTACTACCGGGTTCATGGAAGACACGATTATGGGTAATTACCGGATTTACTCTGGGCCACAGCGTTACTCTTAGCCTGAGCGCACTAGGGCAGGTCACACCGGATATCGATTTTACCGAAGCCCTAATTGGCCTGAGTATTGCCCTGGTGGCCATCGAAAATATCACCGCCGGGAGCTCAAGCCGGAAACTTGCTGCGATCACTGTTGCCGGAATTCTCGCGGTACTGGGAGCCATGAGTTTAATAACGGGGCCCCATTTGCCGCTGCCGGCAATGCTTGGTTTGAGCCTATTTTGTTATTGTTACCTGCAGCTGAGCAGTTCCGTCGAGCGCGCCATCCGCATGCGTCCCGTGATCACCTCTCTATTCGGCCTTATCCACGGATTTGGTTTTGCCAGCGTATTAATGGAGGTAGGCTTACCCGCCAGCTCCAACATAAAAGCGCTACTGGGTTTCAATCTGGGCGTAGAACTGGGTCAGATCTTTATCGTGGCGGTATTCCTGGGATTGGGCGCCGTTACCAGCAAAACCCTAAAGGGCCGCGACTCGTTCCCACGCGACCTATTGTCAGCCTCCCTGTGCTCACTTGGCGTCTACTGGTTCCTGCAACGCCTGTATTTTTGAAAAGAGGTTTGACAAGCGTATCCCGCCTGCCCAATATGCAAGCACAGGGGAAATACGTAGCAATAGTTAGCAAATGTCCGATAAAGACCGCCTAAGTAAATGGAATAGGGAAATTTCCAGAGCGATAGCCGCGCTGGGAACGCCCGAGTTCTTTCCCGCTCTTATTGCCGCGATAAACGGACAAGTGCAAATCAGTTATCCCCAGGTTTGGCTGTACCACCGAGATCTGCCCCCCAAAGTGCTTTATCACGAGATTCCAGACTCGGCGATATCTTCCCAAATTGACCGCTACCTGGAAGGCCCTTTCCGGGAAGATCCGTTTTATCAGACCTCAATGGATCGTCCCCGGTCCCGAATTTACAGATTGTCACGGGTGACCGCCGGAAAACTGCAACTAACGGATTACTATCGCAACTACTATGCCGATACAGGCACCGTGGATGAAGCGGTTTACCTGTCCAAGCTACGCTCAGGCAATGTGATTAATATCAGCATGATGCGCTTGCCCCGACACGGTGAATTCGATGAGGAGGAATATGAACGCCTCTACTTACTCGCCGACCCCGTGGCAGAACTCCTGAAGTCGCATAGCGAACATGATGATTTTGCCGTCACCCACCTGATTCAGCCGGGCATTGACCACCAGATCGACCTGGCCTTTCAAACCTTTGGCGCTTCGATGCTTTCGCCAAGAGAAAAGGATGTGCTGGAACTGATGCTCAGGGGATATGGCACCGATGTCTCAGCTCAACGCCTCGGCATTGCCCTGGAAACCGTTCGCCGGCATCGCAAAAGCATCTATCGCAAACTGGACGTGTGCTCACAGACAGATCTTTTCTCACTGTTCATAAACTCCATGTCGTGCCTGGGCGAAGCCGGAGGAGCTGACCCTCTGAGTATTTACATGGCGCCTAGCGCTGTGCACTGAGCTACCCCAAGTAGGGCATTGAGGTGGCGGCCGAAATGCTGAATATTATAGTCTTCGCTAAAAATACGGTGACGGTATGTCGGCAGAAGCCGATTGGTTCCTTAGGGCCCATCCCGAGATAACAACTATCGAGGCTCTGCTTCCCGACTGTAATGGCGTGATGCGTGGCAAGTGGTTGCCACGGCATAAACTTGCCAAGATTTTCGAAGGTGAACTCAAACTTCCCAAAACCGCTTTAAGCCTGGATATCTGGGGCCGCGATGTCGAGGAATTGGTATTTGCATCAGGCGATGCCGACGGCATATGCAGGCCCGTCGAAGGTTCGCTACTCCCCACTCCCTGGGCCGCAGGTGGCCAACATGGCCAGATCATGCTGTCGATGTTCAACGCCGATGGAGAACCTTACCTTGGTGACCCACGCCATGTCTTGAAACAGGTCTTGGCCCGCTTCCAGGAGGCTGGATGGCGGCCAGTAGTCGCAGCCGAACTTGAATTCAGCCTGGTTACCCTGGACCAGGACATGCCCCACCATACTTGCCCGGCACCGGCGGGAAGAACACCCGTGGGCGGAAATACCTACGGCCTGGATGTATTGAATTCTCACTCCGAAATGCTGGAAGATCTCAGACTAGCCTGCGAGGTGCAGGACTTACCCTTTGATGGCGTGGTGAAAGAGTCCGCCCCCTCGCAATACGAAATCAATATGCAGCACGTAGACAACCCCGTTTTAGCTGCCAAACAAATCATGCAAATGAAACGCCTGATTAAAGGGGTGGCGGCCAAACACAAGCTGTTGGCTACATTCATGGCCAA
The DNA here is from genome assembly GCA_036961345.1 of Halioglobus sp. GTDB lineage: Bacteria > Pseudomonadota > Gammaproteobacteria > Pseudomonadales > Halieaceae > JBALVT01. The sequence goes on along the minus strand of JBALVT010000053.1, from coordinate 14,418 downwards.
GCCCTTTGAGGACGAAGCCGGCAATGGCATGCACGTGCACTGCAGCGTACTGGATGAGCGAGGTGTCAACATATTCGACGATGGCAGCGACATGGGCACGGAATTATTGCGCAGCGCGATAGCCGGTTGCCTGGATCATATGCCGGACTCAGTTGCTATTTTTGCGCCCAGTTTCAATGCATACAGACGTTTTCAACCCGGCTGCCACGCCCCGACATACCCCTGCTGGGGCTATGAAAATCGAACCGTCGCAGTTCGCGTTCCCGCGGGCAGTAATTCCGCCAGGCGACTGGAGCACAGGGTGGCCGGCGCTGATGCAAATCCCTACCTGCTCTTTGCGGTGCTATTGTCAGCCATGCTGGAAGGCATGCAGCAAAAGCTGAATCCGCCGCTGCCCATCAGTGGTGACGGCTACGCTCAGGAAAAAGAAACCCTGCCTGTCTATATACAGGACGCGGTAAAAATATTTAGCGAATCAAAGTTTATCAAAGACAATCTTGGCGGTGAACTTCAGCGCATTTTCACCCTCACCAAAGAGCAGGAAATTGCCGAGTTTCGTCGCCGCATTACTGACCTTGAATACCAGTCTTATCTGGAAAAGCTCTAACACTCCCCGCACGTCTCAAAATCAACGCGATTGACCTTCCAGGCAAATTGAGGCATATAGATGGGATATATTTCTTTTGGTACGCTCGTGTGTCTTCCACCAAACTTCGCCCTTTTTTCCTGGCACAGCCGCAACTGCTGCTGAAGATGCACATTTGCGTTGCCGCAGCGGGTATTTCGGCGATATTGATAACTTTCAGCTCACCGGTATTTTCGTCACCTCTGGAAGCACTCGCTTGCAGTGCTGCTCTGGGCCAACCCGCGTTCCAGTCGCCACCCTCACTGCCCGTTTCCAACAAACCCGCTCCCGAGGAGGCAAACAGAAAAACAGAAGGCTTATCCGGGCCCATCAGGCTATTGAGTTGGAATATCCAGAAATCGCAAACCTCAGGCTGGGACACAGACCTCAAAAAATTTGGCGAAGATCGCGATTTACTGCTGATACAGGAAGCCTCCATTCAGGCGGGCATCTCAAGCGCTTTGCCACAGGACCTCTATCAGGCGTTTGCCGCTGGCTACATCACAGATTCGCAAGCCACAGGAGTGGCTACTCTTAGCTCCGTGGCACCGATGCTACAATGTAATCTCACCGCCTGGGAACCCTGGCTGGGAACACCAAAAGCCACCAATATTACTGAGTACCCCCTGGCTCTCTCCCCACTTCGGCTATTGGTCATCAATCTGCACGCTGTTAATTTCACCGTGGGAATGGAGGATTTCATCACACAGGTTGAAGCTCTAACACCACTGTTTAACAATCACAAAGGGCCGCTCCTTATCGCCGGTGATTTCAATACATGGAGCGAAGCCCGCCACACCCATCTGGATAACTTTATGTTGTCCCATCAACTGGTCGCGGTCGATTTTACGCCCGATCACCGGACCACATTTTGGAATTTACCACTGGACCATATGTACCTACGCGGTCTTCGAGCTCTGGAATCAGAGGTCATTCCCGTGGAAACCTCAGATCACAACCCCCTCCTGGTCACGGTGGAACTAACCGTACAATGAACATTCAATTTTTCCTCAAGCTATTGATATTTATATCTTTATCACAGCCCTGGGCATTGGCAGAAATATCCAGGGAAACCGATGAAGAAGTTCAGTATCTGCTTGAATTCGTCGCAACCAGTGGCTGTGACCTTGAACGAAACGGCACACGGCACGCGCCCGAAGAAGCTGCAGATCACTTGCGAATGAAATACAAGAGGGGCAAACGCTACGTCAATACTGCAGAGCAGTTCATTGACCGCCTTGCCAGTGAAAGCTCATGGACCGGTAGAGACTATACTGCGACCTGCGATGGGAAGGAGATCGCTTCTGGTCAATGGCTGCATGAAGCCCTGTTGAATCACAGGCAAGGGTCAACGCCGCAGACGGAATCCAATTAGCCCCCCCTTTATTAGGGAGCGCATAGCCAAATGGTACTTACTTTAGCTCCAGACGACTGTCCCGCGCCCCCTGGATCTCGACATGCCTGGGCGGCCCCTCCCTTCGGTTGAAACCCCACGCCCTCAGGGGATGTCGAGATCCAGGGACCGCTAGCAACGAGCCAATCCTACTGGAATTGCGGTACCCCAAACGGGTAGCAGGCCCCGTCTGTCTTTACCCTCAGAGGGCGTGGGGTTCCAACCAATGAGGGTAAAGACAGATGGGGCCTGCGGAGGCTAAACCCGCATTACGCTTAACCAAGTACCATTCAGGCACAGCCTACTCCCGGCGAAGATCTTCCGAAGACTGCACAGCTGCCTCGGGACTTGCCTGCACTACACTTTGTGCCATCTGACTATGGGCTGAACTATAGTTGCCAACAGTACTGGCCGGGGGGCCATATTCAGGTGATTCCAGAGAGTGCTTGGCCTCCAACTTACGAATCAGAACAAAAACCGCTATGACACCCACCAGCCCAAACACGACGGAGCCCAGCGCCTCCCCGGCAATAACGCCTTTGGCACCATAATAACCGGCCCCAAAATGAACTGCGGGAATAATCCCCAGAAATACTCGGGCAAAATTGAACGCGGTAGCCAATCGGGGACGGTGCAGGTTGTTAAAACTGGCATTGGCTATAAACAACCCGCCCGTAAACAGGAATGCACCCACCATATAGTGGGTATAAAAACGAATAAGATCGGCCGCATCCGGGCCTGCGGAAAAGGCCGTGATAATAAATTCGGCGCACTGCCACAACAACAGCCACACCAGTAGAACATAGCCAACATTGAACAGCATGGCGTCGATCAGGGTCGAACGCACCCGGTCATACATTCCGGCACCCGCATTTTGGCCAACAATAGGGCCCACGGCGGAAGACAAGGCAAATACTGCTGCAAACGCCAAGGGGGTGATTCGTCCCATAATGGCCGCTCCAGCCACAGCGCCATCGCCAAACTGCGCCATGCTTTTAAGCACAAAACTACTGCCAATTGGCGTCGCCAAGTTGGTCAACATTGCGGGCGTGGCGATATGTAAAATGGGCCCGAGATCCTGGCGAATAAATTCTAATCGAGGCAGGCGCGGCAGCCTATGAACAACAACCAGTGCATGCCAGGCCACGATAAGCACCACAATTCGGGCCACAACTGATGCAAACGCCGCCCCTTCGAGGCCCCAGCCAAACGTAAAGATGAACAGTGGATCTAGCAGACCATTAACCACGGACCCAAGCAAAGTAGCCCACATAGAACGACGTGCATCGCCCACCGATCGCACGGCTGCTGCTGCACTCATACCCAAAACCAAAACAGGCATGCTGGGCAGTAATATCCGGGTGTAGCTCAGCGCGAATTCCAGGGTTTGCCCACGCGCGCCAAGAAAGATCAATACCTCTTCCATCCAGAACCAGGCGCCTGCACACATCAATACGGCGATGGTACCGTTGAAGATCAGGGCGCTGGTACAGTAACGCCCGGCCAAATCCCGCCGGTGCGCGCCTTCTGCACGTGCCACCAGAGCGCCCATCGCTATCTGCAGGCCAATACTCACCGAAACAACAAAATACAGGAGCGTGCCGGCAAATCCCACGGCGGCAGCCAACTCCTGCTCACCCAGCAGCGTCAGAAAATACATATCAACCATGTCCACACTGAACATGGCCAACAATCCCGCAGCACTGGTTGTGGTCATAACCAATACGTGACGCATGGTAGACCCCTGGGTAAAAACAGCTTTTTTCATTCTGTGTAGCCAGCTCCCAATTTGGCAGTCATGCAAATAGCCTGCATCATACTCGATGTAGCCGGGCAAATATGGCGATAAGGCCTTACAAGTGGCAAACTAGGGAAAATCGCCGCCGAGCGCCTCCGTCTATACGTGCAGACTTTTACATCGGAAAAAGTTAGTATCTGCCATAAATTCCACCCAAGTAAATAGAGCTACCCAATGACAACAGTTTCACAGAAGCCACCGCTGCTCTGGATTAACGTCGCGGTTTTTATTGGTTTACCCCTGTTCGCGCTAGTTCTGATTCCCGTATGGGGCGTCTATGCGGGCTATGACAGCTTCCAATGGCTGTGGGCACTCGCTTTCCTGTACTTGAACGGTCTGTCTATTACCGGCGGCTATCATCGGCTGTGGGCACACAAAGCTTACAACGCGCATCCGGCCCTGCGCATATTCTTTGCCTGTTGGGGGGCCGGGGCGCTACAAAACAGCATCCTGGTTTGGGCCTCTGACCATCGCCGTCATCATCGCCACGTCGATGACAATGAGCAGGACCCCTATTCCGCAGGCCGCGGTTTTTGGTTTAGCCATATGGGCTGGATACTGCGTGAGTACCGTGCTGACAGCGAAGATTTCAGCAATGCCAAGGACCTGATGCGTGACCCCATCGTCATGTGGCAGCACAACAATTATGTGAAGTTAACACTACTTATGAACCTTGGCCTGCCGCTACTATTAGGGTTCTGGCATGGCGATATTATGGGCACTTTTCTGATCGTGGGCCTGCTTCGCCTGATCATCAACCACCACGTGACCTTCTTTATCAACTCTCTGGCGCATTACTGGGGTTCCCAGCCCTATACAGAATCCAACAGCGCCAGAGACAACGGCTTTCTCGCCTTCTTAACTTATGGCGAGGGGTATCACAACTACCACCATATTTTCCAAACGGACTATCGCAACGGCATACGCTGGTGGCAGTGGGACCCCACCAAATGGATGATCAGCCTGTGCTCAAAAATAGGTCTGACATCTAACCTGACACGCGTATCCAATTTCAAAATTCAACGGAAATTACTCGACACCCAGTTCCAAAGAGCCGCGCGCAAACTGGCAGAGACGGCCAATAGCGAACCCTTGAGAGTTATGCTGGAGCGGGAATATCAATTGTTTACAGGATCCATTAATCAGTGGAAAACCCTGCAAGGGAAGCGCTATGAGCGCAAGGTAACTCAACTGGAAGGTGCCCTGGAAGAGCGAAAATTACGTTTGGCGCAAAAATGGGAACAAGCAGCAGTGCGAACCCAATTCAAGGAACTGGAATATTCCTTGAAAATGCAGCGTAAACGCCTTGGATTCCTCATGCAACAAATGCAACTTCAGGCTCAAGCCGCCTGATTTTATACCGCTTATACAGGAGAATATTATGTCAGCCAGTGTCTATGACTTTGAGTGTGAAACAACAGCAGGAAAGAAAAAGTCACTCAGTGACTATAAAGGAAAAGTGTTATTGGTGGTTAATACAGCGTCAAAGTGTGGCTTTACACCACAATTTGAAGGCCTGGAAACCCTCTATGAAAAGTACAAGGATACCGGGCTGGAGATCATCGGCTTTCCCTGTAACCAGTTTGGCAAACAGGACCCGGGATCAAACGGCGAAATCACTGAATTTTGCCAGCTAAACTACGGCGTCAGCTTTCCTATGATGGCAAAAATTGACGTCAATGGAAGCAGCACTACTGGCTTGTACCAACACCTGAAAAAAGAAGCACCAGGTGCACTGGGAACCCAGGCAATCAAGTGGAATTTCACCAAATTTTTGATTGATACACAAGGCAATGTTTTGAAACGCTATGCCTCGGCCACCAAGCCCAAGGACATCGAGAAAGACATCAAGAAATTGCTCGCCTGAGCTACAGCTAAAACCGGGGGTGCTGTCAGTGCTCCCGGGTGGCGCGGAACTCCATGTCAGGCCACCGCTCTTCCATCAGGGCCAGATTGACCCGGGTTGGGGCCAGATAGGTTAGGTGACCGCCACCGTCTATGGATAGATGCTCGGCGGCTTTCTTGCGAAATTCTTCCAGTTTGCGAGGATCATCACAGCTTATCCAGCGGGCAGTATAAACATTCACAGGCTCGTAAATAGCCTCAACCTTATATTCGTCCTTAAGGCGGTATGACACTACATCAAACTGCAACTGACCCACTGCACCCACCACCAAATCGGAAGAACTTATGGGCGAAAAAACCTGGGTGGAGCCTTCTTCCGACAACTGCTGAAGACCCTTTTGCAGCTGTTTGGACTTCATCGGATCAGTAAGACGAATACGACGAAACAGTTCCGGGGCAAAATGCGGAATGCCGGTAAACTGAAGGTTTTCACCCTCAGTGAAGGTATCGCCAATTTGTATCGTGCCATGATTATGCAGCCCGATAATATCGCCGGACATGGCCTCCTCCACGACAATACGCTCCCCAGCCTTGAAGGTCACAGCATCGGCGATTTTCACATCCTTGCCGACACGCACATGGCGCATTCTCATGCCCTTACCGTAGCTGCCAGAACAAACCCGCATAAACGCGATGCGATCGCGATGCCTGGGATCCATGTTGGCCTGGATTTTAAAAACAAATCCACTGAACTTCTCTTCCTGGGCCGCCACGACACGCTGTCCTGCTTCCCGGTCCTGAGGTTCTGGCGCCCACAGCACAAAGTCATCGAGTAATTCACGAACACCAAAATTAGACAGCGCAGTCCCAAAGAAAACAGGACTTAGCTTGCCGGCCAAAAACAACTCGCGATCAAAGCTGTGGCTGGCACCGCGCACCAATTCTATTTCTTCTACAAAGTCTTCGTATTCATCCCCTAATAAATCCCGGGCTGAATCTGTATCGAGCCCCTCGATACGAATATCATCGGGCAGTACACTGCCCTGCCCGGGAGTGAACTGATGAATCACATCGGTGTAGAGGTTGTATACGCCCTTGAACTCCTTGCCCATACCAATCGGCCAGTTTATTGGTGCGCACTGGATGCCTAGTACTTCCTCTATTTCATCGAGAAGATCAATAGGGTCACGAATGTCCCGATCCATCTTATTAACAAAGGAAAGAATTGGTGTATCGCGCAAGCGACAGACATTCATCAATTTGATAGTGCGCTGCTCCACCCCCTTGGCGCCGTCAATAACCATCAGGGCCGAATCGACGGCCGTTAAGGTACGGTAGGTGTCTTCAGAAAAGTCCTCGTGCCCCGGGGTATCCAGCAAGTTAACGACACGATCACGATAGGGAAATTGCATAACGGAAGACGTGACCGATATACCACGCTCCTGCTCCATACTCATCCAGTCGGAGGTTGCGTGCGGCCCCTTTTTACCCTTAACACTACCCGCCACCTGGATGGCGCTGCCCAGCAACAACAATTTCTCGGTAATCGTCGTCTTACCGGCGTCAGGATGCGAGATTATCGCAAAAGTTCTGCGCGCTGAGATGGCATTACTGAGATCAGACATGGAACTACCCGATGAAAAAGCGCGAATTATACGCGCCTTTTGTCTCTGGCGTCAGGCCCGGCTATCGATCACTGGCCGATGTCGACCCGCGACATAAGGTCACAGTGCACGGATATCGCTGCGCGCCGGGCCGCGGGCCGATATAATGGCCTCATGAAGACGCCTCCTGACAAAGCCCACTGGGCCTACAATCCCTCAGCCGAAAATCTGAGAAGCCTGCTTATTATTCGTAGCGTGGCGCTTTTGGGTCAAACTGGTGTTCTGGCCTACGTATTATTTGTAAACCGCAGCACCGAAGACCTGATCGGTCTGGCGAGTTCCCTGATCATACTGGCATCAATAACCGTGGCTAGCCTATGGCGTTGCACCCGCTTCTGGCCTATCACTGATCAGGAGTATTTCGCCCAATTAGTGGTCGATGTTTTGGGCTGGACCGCCCTGATGTATTTTAGCGGTGGTGCCAACAACCCCTTTATTTCTTACTACATAGTACCTCTGGTGGTCTCAGCAGCCGTGCTGCCCTGGCGCTATACCTGGTTGATTACCGGTGCATCACTAGCCGCCTATAGCATGTTGCTCTACTACTACCAGCCCTTCCCGCTATTTACCCCACATGCCAATATGGGACACGGCAGTAACGTGCACATCCTGGGCATGTGGTTTAACTTTCTTTTTAGTGCCGGCTTAATCACCTATTTTGTCGTGCGCATGGCCAGCACCCTGCGGCGCCAGGAAAATGATGCGGTGGCGCGCAAGGAGGACAGCCTGCGCAATGATCAGATTATGGCAGTTGCAGGGCTGGCGGCTGGAACTGCACACGAGCTTGGAACGCCTTTATCAACCATCAGTGTGCTGATAGAAGAACTGCTCGAAGATAGCTCCCTGGACTCACAAACAAAGGAGGATTGCTCGCTAATTCAAAGCCAGCTGCAGCAGTGCAAAGCCATACTTGGCGATCTCTCACGAACCGCGCAATTAACCTCCACCGATGAAAAACAACAGCTCCTGCTTAGCACCTGGTTAGAAAAGTCACTGCGGCATTGGGCAGTGCGAAGACCCCAGGTGGTCTATACCCTGAACTGCACCAACACTGATACGCCCCCGCTGATAGAAGTAGATCCCACCTTGGCACAGGCACTGGAAAACCTGCTAAACAATGCTGCCAATGCCGGTGGAGACCCGGTAAAAATTGAACTTGACTGGAACAGCTCTGAAGTGAATATTGAAATTCGCGATCACGGCCCGGGGGTTTCCCCAGAGCTATTGCAAAAACTGGGCAAACCCGTGGTTCAGGCCAGCAAAAACGGCCTCGGTCTCGGCCTGCTCCTGACCCATGCCACAATCGAACGCTACGGCGGCAATATAGAATTACGCAATGCGGCCAGCGGTGGAACCATTGCTACGCTGAACCTTCCTCTTGCATCACTGGTGCCGGCCACATGAGGGATACGGTCACGGGTACGGGTATGCGAATGCTGCTGATTGATGACGACACTATCTTCACCGAGGTAATGGCCCGAGGCATGCAACGAAGGGGTTTCGAGGTACAAGAATGTCACAGTGCTGAACAGGCCATCAAACTAAGCCGAGCCTGGCAGCCGGATTACATTTTGCTGGATCTCAATATGCCCGGGATCTCCGGTCTGGTTGCCCTGCCAAGAATCCTGGAGGAGGCCCCCCGGGCCAAACTGGTGGTTCTTACCGGCTACTCCAGTATTGCAACAGCAGTAGAGGCCACCAAGGCCGGCGCCCTGAACTACCTGTGTAAACCGGCAACAATTGAGGAGGTTCTGCGCTCGTTTGAAGGTGAGATCGCAAGCGTAAGTGCCCCCGAGATTCGCGCAGACCCGCTGTCAGTTGAACGCCTGGAATGGGAACACATTCAAAAAGTACTACAGGACAACAACGGCAATATCTCCGCAGCGGCGCGGGCGCTCAACATGCATCGTCGCACTTTACAGCGCAAGCTACAAAAACGACCCGTTCGCCACTAAGACCCAAGGTGTCCAGCGACAATTGCCAACAGGCGACGACCGACATTATCCATAACAAGTGTTTTACCGGGCAGGCACTGCGCCATGGAAGTGACCTGCAATCCGGCGTAACCACAGGGATTGATGCGCCCGAAGGGCTCCAGATCCATATCGACATTCAGCGCCAGACCGTGATAGCTACAGCCTTTTCGCACGCGTAAACCAAGTGCGGCGATTTTGTCGTCACCAACATATACACCTGGAGCATCTGGCCTGGCCGCAGCGACCAGGCCATATTCCAATAACAACTCAACAAGGCTATTTTCGATTAGCGTGACCAGGGCGCGAACTCCAAGCTCGTGCCGCCTGAGGTTTACCATCAGATAGAGTACCCACTGGCCGGGCCCGTGGTAGGTTACCTGTCCGCCTCGATCAACCTGTATAACGGGTATATCACCCGGGGCAAGCACATGCTCTGCCTTGCCCGCTTGACCCTGGGTGAAAACCCTGGGGTGTTGCAGTAGCCACAGCTCGTCGGGTGTCTCATCGCCGCGACTATCGGTGAACTCTTTCATTGCCTGCAACGTAGGCTCGTAATCCACCAGACCCAGCGTACGTTGCAGCAAGTCGGACATGTTTACTAAATAACCATTTTTACGATGCCGGTAGCCAGCAGCCCTTTGTGCAACGCATCGAGCTGATCGACACCCGTGGCCGTAATGGTGATGGTCATTGAGCTGAAGGTACCCTTGCTGCTGACATTCGTAGTGATCGTCTCACGGCTGAAGCCGGGAGCATGGCTTTCGAATACTTCAAAAATCGTCACCTCAAAATCCTCGCCACTACGCCCCAAAACCTTGACAGGGTATTCACAGGGAAATTCAATTTTAGGTGGATCCGGTTCCTTCATTTGCCAACCTTTGACTCAATCACGCAGTGAACAGACTCGCCACAAACATAAGAACCCAGTCCCATAGCCTTGCAAAAAAACTGCCGGGCTCTACAGACTCAAGTGCCACAAGAGGCGATTCAAAGACAGTTTCACCATCTGACACCAACTTGACCTTGCCAAGTCTGTCGCCCAGCGCAATGGGAGCCATGATATCCGGATTCACTTCTACCACGGTTTCCAGGTTTTTCTTTTTCCCCCTGGGCAGAGTCAGCGTCACCGCATCAACCAAACCCACTGCCAGATAGTCTTGCTGGCCTTTCCAAATTCGCGGTTTGTCCAGTTCAGCCATAGGCTCGTAGACGGTAACGGTTTCAAAGAAGCGGAAACCATAATTGAGCAAGCTGCGGGTTTCGTTTTTTCGAGCGTTTTTACTGTTAGTGCCCATAACGACCGAAATTAGCCGCATTCCCCGGCGCTCAGCAGAGGCCACCAGGCAGTAGCCCGCGGCCTCAGTATGGCCGGTTTTCAAACCGTCTACCGAGGCGTCTTCTCCCATCAGGGTATTACGGTTGCGGGTGGTAATGTTGTTGTAGCTAAATTCAGGTTCTTTATACAGAGAGTATTCTTCGGGATAACGGGTAATCAGGGCCTGCGACAGGATCGCCAGATCTCTAGCCGTTGTAACGTGATCTGGATGCGGCAGACCGTGGGAATTGATGAACCAGCTATCCTGCATACCCAGGGCTTCCGCGTATCCATTCATCATATCCGCAAAGGCAGACTCATTGCCCGCCAGGTGTTCTGCCACTGCCACAGTGGCGTCATTGCCCGAAGAAACCACAATACCGCGGTGTAAGTCTTCAATAGAGACATTTTTTCCCGGTTCAATCCACATCAGGGAAGAGCCCTTGAACAGTGGATTCTGGGACCAGGCATTTTCACTGACGACAACCATGTCACCGCGACTGACTCGCCCGGAGGCAAGCTCTGCGGTCAGAACATAACTGGTCATCAATTTGGTGAGGCTGGCTGGCGGCAGGGGAAGGTCTGCATTGTGCTCGACCAACACCTCACCACTGGTGGCATCAATCAGAATGTAAGACTTTGCCGCCACCTGTGGCGGTGACGGAACAATATTGATCGCCTGGGCACTGAAAACGGTAAATGCCAGTACAAATAGGAGCGGAAAACGTGTCATATATTCAAGAACCATTAGGTGTATTACGAATGTGGTATGCGCACGATCTCACTTGCGACCGCGCGCGTCAGGGTAGTGGCTGTACCGAATTATACCCCATTTGTTCAAGCTGCCGCTGCACTTGAGCCATAGCTTCGTGGTCTGCAATCGGGCCAACTCTAACCCTGTACAGGGTGCCCTGCCCGGAATTCACGGTATTGATGTTCACCGGGAACGTTAAAAACGCCGCCAATTCAGCTTGTAAACGTTGCGCAGAAGGCGCTACGCCAAAAGCACCAACCTGCAGATATCGATAATCACCCCCTGCTGAGCCGCGGCGGTCGTCGACCCCCGCCACCTGCAGCACCTCAACCTCGACCTCGGCTGTGCCGTTTGCCATATAATCGAGTTTCACAGCCGCAGCATACGATAAATCTATTACCCTATCAGGGTGAAAAGGCCCTCTATCGTTAACACGCACCACTACGCTGCGGCCGTTGGCCAGGTTGGTCACCTTGACGTAACTGGGTATAGGCAAGGTTTTATGCGCGGCGGTAGCACGGTATAAATCGTATATCTCGCCATTTGAGGTTTTGTGGCCATGAAACTTGGTGCCATACCACGAAGCAATCCCGCGCTCTCGGTAAGCACTGGCATCGCGCATAACTTCATAGGTCTCGCCGTTAACCTTGTAGGGGCTCTTGTTACCGGCACTGAGAATTGGATCGGCGCGAGGAACAGCGTCCAACACATCCTCCGGACCAATCACTGGCGGAGGCGCACCGTCTTTATGAACGGTGTAAGGGCCCGAAGGCGATGATGTGCAGGCCGTAAAAAAGAGTGCCGACAAGACAATCGGCACAAGCGTCCATCGCCGATTCATTTCCTCTCTACATTTTCTGCTATTAGCTGACTCAACTGGTAAACACTCATCGCATACATGGCGCTGTGGTTATAGCGGGTAATGACATAGAAGTTGTGCAGGCCCACCCAGTATTCATAACCATTTTCAAGCTCGAATTTCATCGCGGTTGCGGTGGTCTGTGAGTCGAGTTCAGGCTCAATGGTGAGACCTCCAGCGGCGAATTCCCCCAAAGTGTATTTGGGCTTGAGGTCACTTCGCCCCTTCACAAACCAACTGTCGGACACTTCCTCGCTCGCCTGGGCCGAATAAACCACTGGACCACCCGTTTTCCATCCGTGTGCCTTGAAGTAGTTGGCCACACTACCAATCGCGTCCACCGGATTATTCCAGATATCAATCACGTCATCGCCGTCAAAATCTATCGCATATCCGCGGTAACTACTGGGCATGAACTGGCCATAGCCCATTGCGCCAGCATAGGAGCCCTTGAGCGTGAGCGGATCCATGCCCTGATCACGGGTTAAAATAAGGAAGTTTTTCAACTCCTTGGTAAAGAATGTTGAACGTCTGGGGTAGTCAAATGCCAAGGTGGAAAGTGCGTCGATAACCCGATAATTTCCGGCATGTGTGCCGTAGTAGGTTTCAACACCAATAATGGCCACAATAACTGCTGCGGGAACACCCAACTCACGCTCGGCGCGAAGCAAGGTCTCGCGATGCTTCTGATAAAATTCCAGCCCCAGTGTCTTTCGCTTATCAGTGACGAATATAGTCCGGTACTCATACCATGCCTTGGTTTTTTCTGCAGGGCGGGCAATGGCCTCGAGGATGCTGTCCTTACGCTCGGCGGCAGCGAAAATGGCGTGCAGCTCCTCCGCGTTAAACCCCTCCTCGGCGACCAGCTCATCAATCACCGTTTGCGCTGAGGGGTTCCCTGCATAATTGGGATCTGCGCAGGCTTGCGCCGACCAAAATACTGCTGCGACAAGCGCGATTTTCAGGAATACAGGCATAACTTCAATCTCGTAGTTTTTAAACAAATACCGGATGATGACCCCATGGGTCCCGCCGGCTCAACTGACCACCATTCTATTTTCGGTACTCACCGCCATGAGAATACCAAAGCCGGCCATCAGTGTGACGACCGAGGTACCGCCGGCACTCACCAGCGGCAGGGGCACTCCCACAACAGGCAACAAACCGGCAACCATGCCCATGTTAACAAAGATATAAACGAAAAACGTCAGCGTCAGGCTTCCCGCCATCATTCTTCCAAAACTGGTCTGGGCATGAATGCCTATCCAGAAACCGCGCAGCAAAATTAACAGGTAAATCCCGGCCAATACCAGTACACCGCGCAGGCCAAACTCCTCGGCGAGCACGGCAATTATAAAATCTGTATGGCCCTCGGGGAGAAAATCCAACCGGGACTGGGTGCCATTGAGCCAGCCTTTACCTTCCCAGCCACCCGAGCCAATGGCCGTCTTCGACTGCATAATATTCCAGCCCGCACCCAATTTGTCACTCTCGGGATCAAGCATCGTCAGAATGCGCTGTTTTTGGTAATCCTTCAGTACAAACATCCAAACAGGCCAGGCGGACGCAATTGCCAGTACCATCGCCCCAAAAATATAACGCCAACCGATACCGGCCATAAACAAAACAAACAGCCCACTGGCTGCTATTAATAAAGCCGTGCCCAGATCTGGCTGGCGCAAAATGAGCAGCGCCGGTATTCCCAACAGCACCAAAGAGCCAATAATGTAGTTGAAGCGAGGCGGCAAAGCTCGTTCTGCCAGAAACCAGGCCAGCGTGAGAGGCACGACCAGCTTCATAATTTCAGCGGGTTGAAACCTGAACCCGCCGATTTCCAGCCAACGTTGGGCACCTTTTGCACCAACACCAACAAAAATAACCGCCACCAAAGAGCCTACGCCCAGCAAATAAAACCACGGCGCCCAGCGCTCATAGCGCTGCAATGCTATCTGGGCGGCAAAAAACATCAATGCATAAGCCACCACAAAATAGCGACCCTGGCGAATCACAGCCGACATTTGCTGGCCGGATGCGCTGTACAGTACCATCAGGCCAAACCCGGTGAGAATCAGCAGCAGTACCAGCAGGGGTATATCAATATGAAGCCGCATTGCTGTACTGGGCCTTTGCCCCATGTCGGCCGAACCCATGGGCAATTGACGAACATAATCCACCATTACCCGGCTTCT
>JBALVT010000052.1:0-22549 GCA_036961345.1 Halioglobus sp. | reverse complement strand
TTAAGACTAGCATGTATAGAAACTAAAAACTTGATAAATAACATGGCGATACAGGCTTTTTGTAACTTTGTACACAAAGTTGTGCCCTGTTGTTTGGAATTATACTGGATTGGGCTCGGGCTGGGCGAATTAGAATTATTCGATTTGGTTATAATTGTCGAGGGAAATCGTTTTTTTGGGTATTAGGCCCGATTTCGGCGCGTCTGGGGCTGAGGTGTCGATAAAACCTCCCCGGAGAGCGCGCCGTTATATCGCTCGCAATACACCCAGGAGTTTGATGGCCCCCAGGCCGATTGCTGTCAAAACCACAAATACACCAAAAAAGTTACTAAGTGCACCATTGCGGTAGTCCCCCAGCAAACTCTTGTTATTCATCACCAACAGTAGAAAGATGGCGACAAAAGGCAGGAGAAACCCGTTGGCCACTTGGGCAAATAGAATCGCTGGGAGTGGAGTGCTTTGATTTGCAGCAAATAGGGTTCCTGTTGCCAGCACGCTCAACCACACGAGTTTAAAACGCGGGGCCGCCATGTTTTGCGACCATCCCATTGCGCCGCAGACTGCATATGCAGCTGCCAATGGTGCTGTGATAGCACTGGTTAGTCCCCCGGAGAATAGACCAGCGGCAAATACATAGCGGGCCGAATCACCCAAAAGGGGTGCCAGTTGATCTCCCATTGATTCGCTGCTGAGTACCAGGCCCGTTTTAAAATACGTACTTGCCCCGGTACTGACGATGGCCAGGGTGACGAGTCCTCCCAGACCAACAGCCAGTCCTGTGTCCCAGCGTGATTCGCGTAGGCTGGATTCCAGATCGTGGTGCGCGGACCATTTTTGCTTTACGGCATTGCAGTGCAGAAATAGATTGTATGGAACCACGGTGGTGCCGATGAGCCCTATTACGCTCAGCATGGAGCCAGACGGTATGCTTGGGACAAAGATACCGCGCAGAATGGCCGACATATCCGGCGCCAGGCAAATAGCGGTGATGATAAATACTGTAGTCATCACAAGTACCAGGATGATTAGCACGCTCTCCAGGATTCTATATCTTCCCGAAGCCAGCAATATGCCTGAACCAATGCCGATAATTGTTGACCAGTATCGCCCCTCTATACCAGTGACGTTTGTCGCGGCGAGTGCCGCTCCCGCTATGTTGCCAACTTCATAGGCAGCGTTACCCAGACCGATTGCTGCAACGATCAGCACAATTGTGATTTTGGACACAACGGCGCTGTTGCTCGCATTTTTCATAGCCTCAGCTAGGCCCAGGCGTGTGACCAGGCCAAGTCTTGCGGCCATTTCCTGTAACACTATTGTTGCAAAAATTGAAAAAACCACTGTCCACAATAACGCGAAGCCGTAATTTGCGCCCGCATAGGTCGCCGTCGTGACAGTCCCCGGGCCAATGAAAGCCGCGGTGACTAGCAGGCCCGGGCCCATTTTTCTGATCGGTATCATATTTTGTGTCCGTTTGCGGTGTTCGAGCCTCGCCGCGGAACCAATTCCTGATACCATTCTATTATGGAAAACAGTGCAATACCTCCCGCCCAATTAACCGTGTCTATCGTGCTTTTTAATAGCTGTGTGAAACTATTGAAGAACACCCTCAATAGCCTGCAGATTGCCGCGCTACGCGCTGTTGAAGATGGTTTGGTCAGCGGCGTTTCGGTCGATCTTGTGGATAACTCTAGCGATATGGCGTATCGAGATAGCGTGCTACAGATATTGGCTGCGTTTCAGGATGAACAGGGCTACCAAGTGAGATATCGAGCGCTCGAAAACAACCTTGGATTTGGCGGCGGCAACAATACGGTGAATCACTCTCTCAACAGTGATTTTCACCTGATTTTGAATCCTGATGTAGAGCTGGCCGATGATGCAATATCAACTGCCCTTTCTCGCCTGGAGGATGACCCGGGGATTGTTTTATTGAGCCCTCATGTATCGAGTGGCAGCGGGTCGCAGGAGTTTTTGTGCAAACGCTACCCGTCGGTATTGGTGTTGTTGGTAAGAGCATTCGCGCCAGATATTGTTGGCCGTTTTTTTCGACGCCAGCTGGAAGATTATGAGATGCGTGACCTCTGCACTAACGATACTGAAACCGATGTTGTGCTGGCCAGCGGCGCCTTTATGTTAGTGCGTACCAAGGCACTGCTCGCTGTAGGAGGCTTCGACGAAAGCTATTTTCTATACTTTGAGGATTTTGATCTCTCATTGCGATTGGCCCATTTTGGACGGCTGGTGTTTTATCCAGCCACCAAGATCGTACACCATGGCGGTTATGCCGCCAGCAAGGGCTGGCGCCATATGAGTCTGTTTATCAAGTCTGGTTTCCGTTTTTTTAATACTCACAGCTGGCGATGGATATAGCCTGGTGGGTAAACCTGTTAAACTTACTATGAACACACATAACCTGAGATGTTAGATGCACGAGCTTAAACGCAGGGCTTATCTCGATGCTATGGGGATCGCTACTTATGTTTCCCGGGGCCCACTGCCTGGCGCCGCAACGACGACAAAGTTGGCCATTGCCAGGCGATCTATGCCGCAACTGGACTCGGGAAGTTTTCCTCAGCCGTTACAGTCGCTCACCGATACCGCTGCTGCGCGAATGCCCAGCGTCGATTTTCCCAAACAAGCGGGTGCAGAACGCCCGGAAGTTGTTGTTCAAAAAATTCAAGATAGAGTTAATGTCCCGACTGTTGAGTTTGGTGTGACCGCGTTTGTGACAGGGCGATGGTTGTGGTTGGAGGAATTGCCACGTAATGAGGCGTTGATGCGTGACCAGGTAATTCTGGTTCAGTCTATGGCCCGGGCTATGGGTTGGGGGTCAGGTAAACCGGATATCTCCACATTCAACTGGCCGATTCACAACAGTAGTCAGTTGGAGCAAGGGGAGGCAGCAGCCCGGGCCGCGTTGGGGGGGTTTATTAGCCGCAAACTGGATACGCTTCAGGGTCGGGGCCTGGTTTTGCTCGGCGACAACGCTAGACATTGGGTTCCCCGTGAACAGTTCGCGGCTAGCGTTTGTATTGCCACTATAAGCACCGCAGATATGCTGCGAGATTCTTTGTTGAAAAAACAGGCGTGGCGGGATCTCCACCCACATGCAGAATCGGGGTGACCGGGACTATTCGATTTGCGGTTAAGGCGGATATTGCCGATATGTCGGATATCGATTCCCTGGTTTCCACTCTGCCGTGGTCCCTGGCGCAATTTCTCACAGCATGTGAACCGGCGGGCGCTGCAGAGCGAGCTCTGGTGATCGAAACCTCAACCGGGACAGCTGGTTTCGTTGTGTATCACGCTGTACTTGATGAAGGAAGTATCTACAATATTGCTGTTGCGCCTGGACAGCAACGCAGGGGATATGCCCAGCAGCTGCTGCTGGCGGCCATGGCAAACATGGTGGAATTGGGTGTGTTGCGTTGTCTGCTGGAGGTTCGAGAATCCAACATAGCGGCGCGCAATTTATATGATAGTTTTGGTTTCCACCTGGATGGGGTGCGCAGTAATTACTACCGCAATGGAGACCAGCGCGAGGATGCACTGTTGATGTCGAAATTACTGTGAGTATGAAAGTATGAATGTTTTGGAAACAGAGTGGTGGACAATGGCGGTTCCCCCCGACTGGTGGGCTGAGTCGGAGGAGGACACGATTCTAGTCGGTGATCGGGACGATGTGGGTTGTATTGAATTTAGTACATTACACAAAGAAGATGGAGCGTTTGATGCGCAGGAACTTGAATCCATCGCACGGGCAGAATCAGAACAAAAACTGGAGTGGAGAGCCGTTACTCTGGGTGAGTTCAGCGGCGTTATGAGTACTTTTGAAGAGGAGGGGGCTGCTATCAGGGAGTGGTACGTGGCCAATGGCTCGCTACTGCTTTTCATAACGTATAGCTGCGACCTGGAAAATGGTGGTATGGATGATCCGGCAGTTGATGAACTGCTGGATACCTTAATGCTTGTGCAATCTTGATCAACCGGTACTACGAGATATGCCCGGTCACTCTGACGCGTTTGCCACCTTTGACTGGTTTTGCCTTTTTGGCGTCTTGATGCGCTTTAATTTGGGCGTCTACGAGGTTTTTGCCCGCGATAATTAAACCGGTAAAAATGAATGCTCCCGGGGGCAATATGGCCAGTAGGAAATCCTGATAATCGCTTACCAGAACAAGCTTCCATTGTGCTGCACCAGGGCCAAACAATAAGTCCATGTTGGCGAATAGCGCACCGGTCCCGATGAGTTCTCTAAGCGCACCGAGCAACACCAGTACCAGTCCAAAACCCAGGCCCATCATCAATCCATCATACAATGCCGGTGCTACCGCATTTTTACTGGCAAACGCGTCTGCACGACCCAGGATGACGCAGTTGGTTGTTATAAGGGGTAAAAAGATACCTAAAATTTGGTACAGCTCATAGGCGAAAGCTTGCATCAGCAGCTCAATACAGGTTACCGCCGCGGCGATTATCATGACAAATGCAGGTAAACGAATCGCGTCTGAGACAATGTTTCTGATAAGTGAGACTGCGGTATTGGAGCATATCAGAACAAGTGTGGTGGCCAGTGCCAGGCCGATCGCGTTGACGACGCTGCCTGTAACCGCAAGCAGGGGACACAAACCCAGTAATTGAACAATGGCCGGGTTGTTTTTCCACAAGCCGTTGAGGGACAGGTCTCGATAATTGGTTTCTGCCATGGCTATTCTCCGGAGCTAGCTTCGAGCTCTTTGGGCTCGAACAGCCCACTATGATTGTTGTTAGCATACTCCAAAGCTCGCAGAGTTGCCGCGACGACGGCTCGGGGCGTAATGGTTGCTCCGGTAAATTGATCGAACTCGCCCTTGTCTTTTTTTACGGCCCAACCGCTGCGCTCGGGATTATTGAGAGTCTTGCCATTGAAACCCAATATCCATTCAGATTTCTTCAGGTCGACTTTGTCACCCAGCCCCGGTGTTTCCTTATGGGAAAGCACCCGTACACCCGCTACGCTGCCGTTTGCGTTGACGCCGACGATAAGATCTATGTCTCCGCTGTACCCATCGGCAGCGGTGACAGGAATGATTGCCGCAACAACCTGCTTATCTCGCTTTGCCAAATAAATATGTTTGTCTTTCTTAAGGCCCAGCCCGCTGGTACTGGAGTCTACAGGAATTTTGTCATCAAGCATGGAGTTGTCATGGCGCTTCTGCGGCACGATCTGCAATAGTGCCTTCTCCTCTGCCTTACGCTGCGCCAGGGCGATTCTATCTTTGGTTAACAGAAAGGTACCGGAAATCAGCAGAGTAGTAACCACGGCAAAAACTGCCAGCAGTATGCTATTGCGACTGATCGATTCACCCAGCATATTATTGCTCCTCCCGCTTGTGGCCGTAGGTTCTTGGTTGTGTATAGTGATCGATAAAGGGTGCCGCGAAATTCATGATCAGCACCGCGAAGGCAACTGCATCTGGATAGTTGCCCCTGACTCTTATAATGTAAATAACAATGCCGATCAGTGCACCATAGATGAGTCTACCTCGCACAGATACCGCTGAGGTTACCGGGTCGGTAACGATAAAAAACGCCCCGAACATGGTCGCACCGCTAAGAAGATGAAATAGTGCTGAGCCACCGCTGGCTGAACTTCCGCCATCGTTAAACAAGGCCGCCATTAACCCCAGAGATATCAGCATTGCCACTGGTGCATGCCAGGTGAAAATCTTGCGATAGAGCAGCCAGGCCCCGCCCGCCAGAAAGGCGATGTTCGCCCACTCCCAACCTATTCCTGCCCAGCGACCGAATTGCGGAGTCTGTAGCCATAGATCTTTAGTCAAAAGACTGTTGTTTTGTTTTAGTACATCCAGTGGCGTCGCCATGGTCGCACCATCATATCCCGCCGGGAAAAAGCAGGCCTGTAAAGCCTCGAAAAATCCGGGGACGTCTCCTACACCACGCGGCGGGGCCCAGCTGGTCATTTGCACAGGAAAGGAAATCAGTAGAATCACGTAACCGACCATAGCGGGGTTAAATGGGTTGTAGCCCAGCCCGCCATAGAGGTGTTTGGCCAGTAAAATCGCCGATGCCATTCCCACGGCTATTAACCACCAGGGCGCGTAGGGCGGCAGCGCAATACATAGCAATGTTGCCGTCACAACAGCGCTGTAGTCTGAAAGATAAAACGCCAGTGGACGTCCGCGCAGTAACAATGCTACAGATTCAAATGCGAGTGCCAGAATGCAGCCCCAGAGAATATTGACCAGGGTGCCAAATCCGAAAAAATGGGTAAGAACAATAATTCCGGGTACCGTAGCCATTAGAACGTTTTGCATGACAACGGAAGTGCGCATAGGTCCGTGCGCGTGTGGCGAGGTTATTCGCATCAAAGCCATATCAGGACTCCTGTGTCTCTGTCAGGGTCTTTTCTGCGGCGACGATTTTTTCTCTCAAACGTTCGATAGTTGAGCTCAGGGCATCCAGGATTTTTTCTTCCTCGCCACTTTCCTGGCACTGTGTCAGTTTCGTCTGGGTTTTGGTCAGGCGTTGCTGAAGTTTTTCCAGATCTTTCCTGGTTTTTTGTTCCGGGGTCAAGGTCGACTCTACGGCTCTTGCTGCAAGAGCTTTCTGAATGGCTGCCTGCGCAGGGTCAAGGCCCTCCTGGGCTGTTTGATCCCCAGGTTGCTCGGGCTTGCTGGCGACGTAATCTGCCAGTGCTTTTTCCGCTGCCTGCAATTTGCTTGTGGTTTTATCGACTCCAGTTTGCAGTGCGCTTACCAGATCACTGTTTTCGGACCTGGCCACGGTAAGCTTTTCGGTGGCGGTCGCCAGCCGCTTTTTCGTGGTGTTCACAGCACTCTTTAACTTTTCGAATTGGTCAACACTGCTGCCGGCATCACCTGCCGATTGCTGTGCGGCCTTTTTGGCCTTGGCCCGGTCTATAGCGGCCTGGATGGGATCTTCTGTATCGGATGATCCGGTCGCGGCCTTTTGCGCGCGCTGCTGCGCGGCGAGTTTTCGCGCCGCACGTTTTTCTTCTTTTTCTCTGTCTTCTCGGTCCAGGCGTTCCTGACGATGTTCAAAACGCTGGCGGGAAAGCTCAGCTTTTTCATGTTCCGTGCGCGCGAGTAATATCTCTGCCTTGGAGGCGCGGTAGTATTGCACCAGAGGGATTGTGCTGGGGCAGACCCAGGAGCAGGCGCCGCACTCTATGCAATCGAACAAGTTGTGTTGCTCAAGCTTTTCGTGCTCTTTGCCCTGTGCAAACCAGAATAACTGTTGAGGTAGCAGGCTCGCGGGACAAACCTCGGCGCACATGCCGCATCGGATGCATGCTTGCGCGGGTGGCGGAGTCGGCAGTTCCTCCTCTTTAGGAGCCAAAATGCAATTGGTTGTTTTGACAATGGGTACATCCGCATCGGGTACCGTGAAACCCATCATGGGTCCGCCCATTATTAGCCTGCTATTGCCTTTGGCCTGATAACCTGCAACGGATAACAGATAGGACATTGGTGAGCCCAATAGCACTTCGAAATTGCGTGGTTGTGATATTGCTTCTCCAGTAACCGTGGTTATTCTGGATATTAGGGGTATGCCGTGAACAATTGCCTGGTAGATTGCCACGCAGGTACCAATGTTCTGACACACGATACCAACATCTGATGGAAGGCCGCCATTGGGAACCTGTTTCCCTGTGAGAATTTCAATGAGCTGTTTTTCGCCGCCTGAAGGATATTTTGTGGGAAACTGAACAATCTCTATTCCACTGTCCTTTGCCGCTTCGCGCAGCGAAGCTACGCCCTCGGGTTTGTTGTCCTCAACACCGATTAAAGTTTCAGCGGAACCAATAAGGTGGCTAAGAATTTTTGCGCCGGCGATGATTTGTCTGGCGCGTTCACGCATTAATACATCGTCTGCGGTTATATACGGTTCACATTCTGTGCCATTAATAATGAGCGTTTCAATGTGAACATCGGGTTTTATGGCAAGCTTTACTGCTGTGGGAAAGCCGGCCCCACCCATGCCCGCGATGCCTGCATTGCGGATAAGATTGAGTATTTCCGATTTTTTCAGGTTTTCGTAATCTTCATGGCCGTGAAGTTCAATCCAGGAGTCCAGTCCATCACTGCTCATTACAATGCAGGGGGCCGATAAACCCGAAGGGTGGGCAATCTGGCGCTCTTCAATGGCTGTAATGAGGCCGGAGGTGGGTGCATGCACCGGTACGCTGACAAACCCCTTGGCCTCGGCGATCATTTGGCCCTTGAGCACTTGTTCACCAACGACGACCAGAGGGGCTGCCGGAGCGCCAATATGCTGGGATAGTGGCAGCGTTAGCTCCTGCGGAATGCCGGCCGACTGGATTACGTCGCTCAAGGATTGATGTTTGTTTTCAGGCGGGTGAATGCCACCATGAAAGTCAAAAACTTTTCTCATGCCGCTTGTCCCTGGGTCGCATCGGTGGCGATAATATCGATATCGCGACTGGTTGGGTCGGGCAAGTTCCAGTGCCAGGTTTGCAGTGTTTCTTCCTGGGGGATCATGTCGATGCAATCAACTGGGCAGGGCTCTACGCAAAGATCACAGCCGGTACATTCGCTGACAATAACCGTGTGCATCTGTTTGGCTGCGCCCAGAATGGCGTCTACCGGGCAGGCTTGAATACACTTGGTACAGCCGATACATTCGTCTTCGCGAATATAGGCAATGGCTTTTACTTTTTCTTCGCCGTGTTCTTCGTCTAGCGGCATCGCTTCGACATCGAGCAGGTCCGCCAGAGCCTGGATTGTTGCCTCGCCGCCAGGTGGACATTTATTGATGTCTTCGCCGCCGGCGATTGCTTCGGCGTAGGGCCTACAGCCCGGGTGCCCACATTGTCCACATTGTGTTTGCGGCAGAAGCTCAAGAATCTGATCGGCGATCGGGTCGCCCTCGGTCTTGAATTTAATCGCGGCAAAGCCTAAAACAGCACCAAAAATAGCGCCCAGGCTCACCAGCGCAATAAGCGCGGCAATCAGGGGAAATTGTGATATCAGTTCAGCCACAGTGTTTTATACCAGCCCGGCAAAGCCCATAAATGCGAGGGACATAAAACCGGCGGTAACCATTCCTATTGCTGCACCCTTGAAAGGTACAGGCACATCGGCAACATTGAGACGCTCTCGCATGGCGGCGAACAGCACCAGTACCAGTGAAAAGCCCACCGCCGCCCCAAACCCGTAAAAGAGGGATTGGAGAAAGTTGTGATCCTTGTTGATGTTCAATAGTGCGACACCAAGTACTGCACAATTGGTAGTAATTAGTGGCAAATATACGCCCAATACCCTGTAGAGCAGCGGGCTGCTTTTACGCACGACCATCTCAGTGAATTGCACAACAACGGCAATTACCAAAATAAATGAAATCGTTTTGAGGTACTCCAGCCCGAGCGGCTGGAGTAAAAAGTTATAGGTGAGGTGACTGCAGGCTGATGCCAGGGTGAGGACAAAGGTGGTGGCCATAGACATGCCCATCGCCGTCTCAAGCTTGTTTGAGACGCCCATGAAGGGGCACAGCCCTAGAAACTGTACCAGTACGAAGTTGTTGACCAGAATCGCACCGATCAACAATATGGAATAGTCTGCCAACATGGTAAATCTCTCGCCTTGAATCCCGTGTATTGCGCTTTCGGACATGCCTGTCGCGCAATGTCGGTTATCTTAACGCCAAGCCGAGAAGAACGCAGTCTGAAAAAACAAACTAATACCTATTAGTCTATAGTTTTTCGGGTTCGCTTCCGTACCTGCCTGACGCAATGTTAAGTAGTTAATCTTTAAAAAACAATAAGTTAATTCTTATAAGCTTAAGTCTCCGGGGCATCACGCCTCTGGTGCCTATACTTGCCGGCGTGATCGCTATTTAACCTGCATCCCAGGTTTTGCACCGGCGTGTGGTTCCAGCAAGAACAGCTCTTCGCCGCCGGGTCCTGCAGCCAATACCATGCCTTCAGAAACGCCAAATCGCATTTTTCTGGGTGCGAGGTTTGCGACCACTACAGTCAGTTTCCCTTTGAGGTCCTCAGGGGCATAAGCGGACCTGATTCCCGAGAGAACCTGGCGGCGCGAATCACCCAGGCTTAAGGTGAGGCGCAGGAGTTTGTCTGCGCCTTCGACCAGTTCTGCTTCGACAATCTCGGCGATTCTCAGGTCGATCTTGGCGAAATCGTCAAACTCTATGGTAGGAGCAATAGCATCGCTGCTCTTTTTCATTGGCTTCGCCGGGGCGGCCTTGGGTGCAGCTGCACTTTGTTGCTCCTTGCTCGCATCCACCATGGCTTCCACCTGTGCCGCTTCAATACGCGTCATCAGGGGCTTGAATTTGTTGATTTGGTGGCTCAGCAGTGGTTCTTTCACTGCCGTCCAATCCAATGAGCAGTTGAGAAATGCCTCCGCATTTTCAGCCATGGCCGGTAGAACCGGTTTGAGATAGGTCAGTAGAATCCTGAACAAGTTGATGCCGACGCTGCACACTGCATGTACCTGCCATTCCTGGCCTTCTTCTTTGGCTAGAACCCAGGGCTTCTTTTCATCGATATATTGATTGGCTCTGTCAGCCAGCGCGATTATCTCCCTGATCGCCTTATTGAATTCGCGCTGCTCGTAAAGGTCTGCAATGGTTTCCCCTGCATCAAAAAACGACTGTAACAGTTCAGGCTCGGCGGTGCTTGCGGTCAATTGATTGTCGAAATTTTTACGCAGAAATCCGGCGCAGCGACTGGCGATGTTGACTACCTTGCCGACGACATCCGAGTTCACCCGCTGGGTGAAATCCTCAAGGTTAAGATCGATATCGTCCACTGATGCGCTTAATTTTGCGGCAAAATAGTACCTCAGGTATTCGGCATCCAGATGCTCCAGGTAAGTACTGGCTTTGATGAACGTGCCACGGCTTTTGGACATTTTGGTCCCGTTGACAGTGAGGAAACCGTGGGCATATATAGCGGTTGGGGTGCGCAGGTCTGCCGAAGACAACATGGCGGGCCAGAACAGACCGTGAAAGTTGATAATATCCTTGCCGATAAAATGATAGAGCTCTGCGCTCGAGTCACGCTGCCAGTACTCATCGAAGTTTACGCCGGTTCGCTCGCAGAAATTCTGGAAGCTGGCCATGTAGCCAATAGGAGCATCCAGCCAGACATAGAAATATTTCCCCGGTGCTCCCGGGATTTCGAAGCCAAAATAGGGCGCGTCCCGACTGATGTCCCACTCCTGCAGGCCTGCATCTGTCCATTCACGCAGTTTGTTGGCAATTTGCGGTTGCAAGCTACCGGAGTCAATCCATTCTTTTAGCATGTCCTGAAATTCAGGGAGCTTGAAAAAGTAGTGTACAGAGTCTTTTTCTATCGGAGTTGCTCCGGATATGGCAGAAACCGGATTAATCAGCTCTGCGGGGCTATAAGTCGCACCGCAGGATTCGCAGTTGTCGCCGTATTGGTCCTCTGTCTTGCAGCGCGGGCAGGTTCCCTTGATAAACCGGTCTGCTAAAAAGAGCTCCTTTTCCGGGTCAAATGCCTGCGTGATTGAGCGGCTGGCGATGTGGTTGTTCGCCTGCAATCTGTTATAGATTTCTTCGCTCCATGCCTGGTTCTCGGGGGAATGGGTGGAATAGAAGTTGTCAAACCCGATTAGAAAACCTGCAGCGTCCTTCTCGTGTTCCGCCTTAATCGCCGAAATTTGTGCTTCTGGTGTTATTCCCAGGCTTTGCGCGGTCAGCATGATGGCGGTGCCGTGCGCATCGTCGGCGCATACATAGATACAGTTATTACCCCGTGATTTCTGGAAACGAACCCAGATGTCCGTCTGCACCATTTCCAATAGGTGGCCGAGATGCAAAGACCCGTTGGCGTAGGGTAGTGCGCTGGTCACCAATAGCTTGCGCGGTGCAGAGTCGGCCATGATTGAAGAATCTCCAGGAGCTCAAAAAAGTGGGCGCTACTATAGCGTTTTTGTGTGCAGTTTTCATCCGTAACGTTGCATCTGTTCCCGCCATTGTTGAATAGCTCCACTGCCCTTATACTAGCGCCCCTAATAGCCATCTCCAGGCTGTGCCACCCAATACACGCAACTACATAGCGGTTACCTCATGAATGATATTAAGCACATAATCGCAGTTGCATCCGGCAAGGGCGGTGTTGGCAAATCGACCACCGCTGTCAACGTAGCGCTGGCGTTAAAGGCGCTGGGCAGTTCCGTGGGTCTGCTTGATGCTGATATCTACGGCCCCAGCCAGCAATTGATGCTCGGTGTTGCTGATGATGTGAAGCCGGAACAGCAAGGCGGTCAATATCTGTTGCCGATAGAGGTCTACGGTATCAAAACAATGTCCATGGGCTATTTGGTTAACGAGCGTACGCCTATGGTTTGGCGGGGGCCGATGGCTGGCGGCGCGTTGACGCAGATGCTGGAGCAAACCCTGTGGGGTGAGCTGGATTACCTCATTATTGATATGCCTCCTGGAACAGGGGATATCCAATTGACACTGTCCCAAAAAGCCAAAGTGGCGGGTGCTATTATTGTTACCACACCGCAGGATATTGCCTTGTTGGATGCGCAAAAAGGCATCGAGATGTTCCGTAAAGTCAATGTGCCCATAGTGGGTATTGTCGAAAACATGGCCGTGCATATTTGTAGTCAGTGTGGTCATCCTGAGCATATTTTTGGCGTTGATGGCGGGCAGAAGATTGCCGCAGAATACGGTGTTCCTGTGCTGGGCAGCTTGCCATTGACGCTGTCTATTCGACAACAGACCGATGCCGGCACGCCTACTGTTATCGCTGAACCTGACTCTGCAGTGAGCAAAATATACAGCTCTATAGCGGCCGGTGTGCGGGCCTCATTTGCGAATCAGGGGCAGGGGACCGTGCAGGAGTTTCCCGAGATCACAATTAGTGATGACTAATATAGAGCGATACGTCTTCCGTGCCGCAACAGCGATGGCAACCGATTTACAGACAGTAATCCAGCTTGGAAACAGAGAGGTAACAACCCAACGTGAGTATCAAAGCAGATAAATGGATTCGCCGAATGGCGCAGGAACAGGGCATGATTGAGCCGTTCGAGGCGGATCAGGTGCGCTATTCAGGTGAGAATAAACTGATTTCCTACGGCACTTCCAGCTACGGCTACGACGTGCGCTGTTCAGAGCATTTTAAGGTATTCACCAACATCAATTCCGCCACGGTAGACCCTAAAAACTTCGACGAAAACAGCTTTGTCGACGTCGAAAGTGATGTGTGTGTTATTCCACCCAACTCATTTGCGCTTGCTGCCACGGTTGAATATTTTCGAATTCCGCGCAATGTGCTGACTATCTGTTTGGGTAAGTCCACCTACGCTCGCTGCGGCATTATTGTCAATGTGACTCCGCTGGAACCCGAATGGGAGGGGCATGTCACCCTGGAATTTTCGAATACAACGACGCTGCCTGCAAAAATCTATGCGAACGAAGGGGTTGCGCAGATGTTGTTTTTTGAGTCTGACGAGGCCTGTGAGGTGAGTTATAAGGACAGGGGCGGGAAGTATCAGGGGCAACGCGGTGTCACATTGCCCCGGGCCTGATCTATTGCCCTTGTAGCTTGACCCCCTCGATGCTGGCCTTGGTAATCTTAATTTCTACCGGGCTGCCATCTTCTACGTGCACCGTTTTTACCATCAGGTAATCCCACTTTGGAGCCAGCCAGGTGTCCGATTTTCGATCGGGGTCATCGTGAAGCCTCTGGAAGTGCAATGTCTTGATCCGGCCCATGGGTGTGTCCAGGGTTTCTTCGGCGACGAAATCGAGCTGGTAGTCCTTGACGCGCTTGCCATCAGCAACAGTGACCGTAAC
The DNA here is from genome assembly GCA_036961345.1 of Halioglobus sp. Taxonomy (GTDB): domain Bacteria; phylum Pseudomonadota; class Gammaproteobacteria; order Pseudomonadales; family Halieaceae; genus JBALVT01. The sequence continues at coordinate 8,701 of JBALVT010000052.1, read as the reverse complement.
TGATTCTTTGGGTGTGTCATCCTGCATCAGCATCAGTCTTACCTGTTCCTGCTGGCTCATGCGGTCGAAGGTATTGTCTGTGTACGGCAGATCGTACCAGTTCTCCTTGTACAGGCTGCGCACGGTATCGGCCCCAGGCGTAAACTTTACCTCTCTTCGCCGGTTCATTAGCCCGCTGCCCTGATAGACATATGACCCTGGGATAACCCGCGAGTTTTCTACATTGAAGAGGCTGGTTTCCTGGAAACCTACCACCAGTTTACTGCCGCCATTGATGAGTTTGTAACCGCCGTTGGCTTCCCTGACAAGCTCCCGATCCAGCGTTAAGCTAATTCCCCTGGTTTTGGTGAGGTATTGGGCGCTGTAGGGTTTAAGTACAATGCCATCGTCGGACGCCAGCGCCGAAATGGACATGGCCAGCGCTGAGAACAGCGCCAGGGCTGAAAATTTAAGCTTGTTCATTTTGGTATTGAATTCCGTTTGCCGGGATAATCTGGTCATCCAGAATTGCTCCTTGTTGGGTAAGTTGCAGTCGCTCTTCCAGAAACCATTTCGCGACAACAGGGTATATTCTATGTTCCAGAACTATAACACGCTGTGCCAGTGAAACTGCAGTATCGCCCCGCTCGATGGGCAGGGCGGCTTGAAGTATTGGCGGGCCTCCATCAAGTTCACTGGTCACAAAGTGCACCGTGACACCCGCTTCTTTATCTCCGGCATCGAGAGCCCGCTGGTGGGTGTTTAACCCCGGATATTTGGGCAGTAAAGAGGGGTGAATGTTCAGTAAGCTGCCCTGAAACGCATCGATAAACACCGGTGTTAATATGCGCATAAAGCCTGCGAGAATGACCAGGTCTATTGCGTGTGAATGGAGTCTTTCGACCAGAGCCTGGTCGAAAGACTCCCGGTCAGGATAATCGCGATGGTTGATACACGCTGTATCAATACCTGCCTGGGCTGCTGCATCAAGTCCTGCTGCTTGCGGATTGTTGCTGACCACTATGGCTATTTCTGCTGCTAGTTCGGCGTTTTTTATCGCGTCAATGAACGCCTGCATATTCGAACCGCGGCCGGATATGAGAATGGCGTTTCTATTGTGGCTCTTTACAGGAAAATCACCTCATTGGCTCCTTCGTGTATTGATCCAATTGTCCAGGCGGTGTGCCCACTTGCGGCTAATTTTGAAAGGGTCGCAGATTCATGCTCTGGTGCCACACACAGCACCATGCCGACGCCGCAATTGAAAGTGCGGTACATTTCCGTTGTCTCGACGTTGCCCTGGTTTTGTAGCCAACGGAAAACCTCTGGCCATTCCCAGCTGGCGGTATCGATAGCCGCGTGCAGGTCCTGGGGCAGTACTCGTGGTATATTCTCAAGCAAACCCCCGCCGGTAATGTGTGACAGGGCCTTGACCGGTGTGGAGGTGAACAAATCCAGCAACGCTTTGACATAAATGGTGGTGGGAGCGAGCAGTGCCTGTCCCAGACTGGTGTCACCCAGGTTTTCATTGAGATCAGCAGCGGCAACTTCCAGGATCTTGCGGATTAAGGAGTAGCCATTGGAGTGTGGCCCGCTGCTTGCGAGGCCAATCAATACATCGCCGGCAGCAACTCCAGTGCCGTCAATAATATCCGCTTTTTCAACAACACCGACACAAAACCCCGCCAGGTCATAGTCTTCACCTTCATACATCCCGGGCATTTCCGCTGTTTCTCCCCCCACTAAGGAGCAACCAGCCAACTCACAGCCTTGACCAATTCCCTGCACGACATCTACAGCGGTATCCACGCACAAAGCCCCGGTCGCGTAGTAATCCAGGAAAAACAAGGGTTCTGCGCCGGTCACGATAAGGTCGTTAACACACATCGCCACCAGGTCGATGCCAATTGTGTCGTGAATTCCCATGTCCATAGCAAGGCGCAGTTTGGTACCCACACCATCGGTGCCGGATACCAGCACAGGTTGTTTATAGCCAGCAGGGATTTCACACAGAGCGCCGAACCCGCCCAGGCCCCCAAGAACTTCCGGGCGACGGGTGCGTTTTGAAACGCCTTTAATTCTTTCTACCAGTGCGTTACCAGCGTCGATATTGACGCCGGCGTCCTTATAACTCAGTGAGGTCTTGCCACTTTCATTGCTCATGGGGGTATTAGGTCCAGTATTCGATCAGGGTATGGGGCGAAGCGGCGTATTCTAGCCTGATTGCGCGCTAAATTCAGTAGTGGCGAGCAATTCCTGAGACCGCACAGGCTGCCGGCTGTTTTGTTGCGCTGCGGTGCTGCTACAATGCTCTCCCGGAGTGGAGATTGGAGATTGTGGTGTTGCCTGTTTGGAGTCGAATGCTAACGCAGATGTGTGCGTATGCGCTGATATTTTCGGTGGCAAGCCCGGTTTATGCTGCCGTGGTTAAAAACCTCTATGAAGCTGAGGTGGCTATATCAGGGCACGGTAAAAAGGCCCTGGAAGAGGCTTCACTGGTTGCGTTATCTGAGGTCCTGGTGAAAGTTTCTGGCAGCGTCGAGGTTTTGCAAAATCCGGCCATAGCAGCCGAATTAGATCGTGCCCGAGGACATGTACAACAGTATTCCTATAGCCGTGATCAAGATGCCTCTGGAGACCTGACAGCGAGGTTTGAATTTGACGGGTCGGTTATCTCGCGGCTGCTCACTGAGTCTGGGGCGCCCCTGTGGAGCGCGAACAGGCCGCCAGTGGTCGTATGGATTGCGGTCGAGGGCCATGGTGGGCGGCAATTGGCCAGCCCCGAAATAAACTCCGATATGATGACGAGTTTGCAGCTCGGTTTTGCCCGGCGCGGTATTCCCGCCAGATTTCCACTGTTAGATTTGCAAGATACCGCTGCGCTGAGCGTTGATGAGGTATGGGGTTTACAGTCAGCGCCAATATTTCAGGCATCTGGACGCTACGGTGTTCAGGACATTGTAGCTGCCCGTGTTACTGTGCTGTCCACTGGGGAGTGGGTAGGAGACTGGACCTATTTGTCCAACAATGGCCGTGTCGATCGATCTGTAGGCGCAGATTCACTCGAGATGTTTATGAATGCCGGGGTATCATTGGTTGCCGAGCAAATGGCCCGGAGGTACGCGGTTGTTGCGGCCGGTTCAGAAGTTGACAGTATCTTAATATCTGTGTCGGGCGTTAATAGCTATGTTCAGTATATTGATCTCGTTGCGTGGCTTGAAAGTCTGGAACTGATTAAACACGCCAATGTTGAAAAAATTCAGGCCGGTCAGTTGGAGCTGCGTCTAATCTCCCGGGCCCAGGCCAATCAGCTGCGTACAACCATTGAACTTAACAAACACTTGTTACCTGTGAGTCCTGCCGCTGCCAATCATCAACTGAGCTACCAATGGCTGAACTAGATCCCCGGCAAGAAATCCTTTCTGTCAATCGCTGGCCCCTTGTGCTCGGGGTGTTGGGTTTTTTGAGCCTTGCCTTTTATGTGCTGCAACCGATTCTTCTGCCGTTTGTACTGGGTGGCCTGATTGCTTATCTGGGTGATCCACTGGTTGACTGGTTGGAGAGACGTAAACTGAATCGAACGGTTGCCGTGTCATTGGTGTTCGTGCTTTTTGTGGCCGTTATTATTGCGCTCATGCTCATTTTTGTACCGCTGCTCGCCCGGCAATTGGATGTGTTGATTCAAAAGGTGCCTGTATTTTATCAGTGGTTAACCCAGGTGGTTATGCCGTGGCTTCAAGATTGGCTAAGTTTGCCTGCTGAGGCATTGCCGCCACTAGACTGGTCCAGCCAGTTGGCTGATAACTGGCAGTCGCTGGGTAAGTTTATGGCTCAAACCGGCAAGAAAATTACCGGTTCCGGGATGTCCCTGTTGCTTACTTTGGCAAATCTGGCGCTGGTTCCAGTGGTCGCATTTTACCTGATGCGAGACTGGGATCTGTTACTCAACAAATCATTGCGGATGATGCCGCTGGCATGGCAGGAAAATGTATCAATAATGGTCGCTGAAGGCGATGAAGTTGTCGGTTCGTTTCTGCGCGGACAGTTTATTGTTATGTGCGCGCTCGGTGTGATCTATGGCACCGGCCTTTGGATAGTGGGTCTGCAACTCGCGCTGTTATTGGGTGTTGTCGCCGGTCTGGCGAGCATGGTGCCTTATTTGGGTTTTTTGGTGGGCGTTACTGCGTCCCTTATCGCCGCTTATGCGCAGTTCCAGGATTTGGGCGTGCTGCTGTGGGTTGTCCTGGTATTCGGTTTTGGCCAAATGATCGAGAGTATGGTGTTAACACCGGTTCTGGTAGGGGATCGCATTGGTCTGCATCCAGTCGCGGTTATTTTTGCTCTTATGGTGGGCGGACAACTGGCCGGGTTTGTGGGGGTAGTGGTAGCCCTTCCCGTGGCAGCGGTAATTACGGTATTTGCTCGCCATGCCGTGTCGCATTATCGCGCCAGTGAACTATACAGTGGCGTTGCTGATGACTAACGAGGATAGGGCGCATCGCCAACTGACTCTGAATGTTCAACTTCGAGATGAAGCGACCCTGGACAATTTTTATTGTGGGAAATCCAATCAGCAGATGGTCGCCGCACTTCGTTCGCAGCTCGATGCCCCTGGCGAGCCGTTTATTTATCTGTTCGGGGCTGGCGATAGTGGCAAGTCCCACCTGTTACAAGGGGCCTGTCATTTGGCAGGGAGCAGCTCCTTATATCTTCCGCTCGCCGAGCTGACAGGTTTTGATCCCAGCGAGGTGCTCCACGGCGTAGAGCGTATGGCGCTGGTATGCCTGGACGATATCGATGCTGTCATGGGCAATGAACAGTGGGAGCTGGCGCTGTTTAATTTCTTCAATCGAGCGCGTGACGCGCGCTGCCGCCTGTTGTTTTCTGCGCCGGCTGCCCCTCGAGTATTACAAGTCGATTTGCCGGACCTGCGCTCTCGTCTTTGCTGGGGGTCGGTGTATCAATTGCAGTCGGCCAGTGATGAGGTGAAACAGGACATCTTCTGCTTTCGCGCGGGGCGTCGCGGGCTTCAAGTCCCCTTGGAAGTTGCAAGTTATATCGTCAGTCGCGCTCCCCGGGCGTTAAGCGCGCTGCTGGATTTACTGGACCAGTTGGATGCCGCGTCGTTGGCGGAAAAGCGCCCCTTGTCTATCCCCTTTGTGAAAGAGCAGCTGGGTTGGTAGCAAGCCCATTACCCGGATAAGCTAAAATTGTCGGCGTCCATATGGCAGGGGAATTTTTCCCGGTAGTTAGTGAGTGCGCTGGCGCTGAGTGTTAGTTGCGCCACTTCACTGCGATTTTCCAGATCGTGCAGGATTTTGCCATCGGCGGCAATTGCCAGGCTATCGCCCTGGTAATCCAGCCCATTGGCGTCACTGCCGATCCGGTTTACACCGACGACACAGGCCTGGTTTTCTATCGCTCTGGCGATCAACAGCTGCCGCCAATGGTAGCTCCGCCTGGCGGGCCAGTTGGCCACATACAGTTGCAGGTCAAAATCGCCCTGATTGCGAGCAAATACCGGAAAGCGCAGGTCATAACACACCTGAAGATTAATGCGCCAGCCCCGGAAGGGGACAGTAACTCGATGATCACCGGCAACATAGCGTTTGTCCTCTCCCGCCATTCTGAACAGATGGCGTTTGTCGTATTGATACAGCGCCTCGGGGGTTGCGAACAACATGCGGTTGTATACCTTGTCCCCTTCTCGCACTGCAATACTGCCTGTCACCGCGCAGTTGTAATCAGCTGCCAGTTTCGCTAACCACTGCTGGGTTTCGCCTCCGGGTGTTTCCGCATTGGCCAGAGCATTCATGGAAAACCCGGTAGTAAACATTTCTGGTAGCACAATCAGGTCGGTGGGTTTGACGAGTTTTTCGACCAGCGTCGATATGTGTTTACGATTGTCCTGCGGGTTTTCCCAGGCCAGTTCACATTGGATCAGTGTAATCGCTAGATCTTGCATAGCTATATCTCGCAGAGTAATCGTGCAGCTTGCTCCAGCACTGAATCGCTTTTGGCGAAACAAAAGCGAAGATAGTGCTGATCGGGAGGTGACTCGTAGAAGACTGAGATGGGAATAGAGGCTATCCCATGTTCTTTTGTCCAGTGCTCGCAAAGCGTCTGGTCGGTTTCCCGAGTAATTGCGCTGTAGTTCAGTAGCTGGAAATAGGTTCCCGCGCTGGGTTTCAAAGAGAATCTTGAAGTCGCCAGGGCCTGGCAAAAAAGATCTCGCTTGGCCTGGTAAAAACGGGCGAGACCGGCCGGGTAGTCTGGCTCTGCCTCCATAAAATCTGCCAGCGCTAGCTGAATGGGTGTTACAGCCACAAAAGCAACAAACTGGTGCACTTTGCGCAGCTCCGCGCTCAGTTCAGGAGGAGCGATGCAGTATCCTGTTTTCCAGCCGGTGACACTGAAGGTTTTGCCGAAGGAAAACACGGCAAAGCTGCGCGCGCGCAGTGCTGGCAGTTGCAATACGCTGGCATGCGTTTGTTGGTCAAATACCAGATGCTCGTAGACCTCATCGCTGATCACCAGCAGGTCATGGGCTTCGGCGAGTTGCTCCAGTTGTTGCAAATCTTTAGTGGAAAGCGTCGTGCCACTGGGATTGTGAGGCGAATTGATTATGACCATGCGGGTTAGATTGCCAATGGCAGATTTCACCTTTTCCCAGTCGATAGTAAAGTCGCCAGTGTTTAGCGCAATATGTACCGCTACGCCACCGGCCAGTTCGATGGCCGGCACATAGCTGTCGTAACAGGGGTCGAAAACGATGACCTCATCACCCGGGTGTACAGCCGCGGTAATAGCGCAAAAAATAGCCTCGGTTGCGCCGGGCACAACTGTAATTTCCGTGTCGGGGTGGCATTTGACGTTCCTGTGGCGCTGCAACTGGTCGGCGATTTGCTCCCGCAGCGCCAGTACACCTGCCATGGGTGCATATTGGTTGTGGCCATCCATTACGTGGCGAGCCAGCGCCTCTCGCATTGCCTCGGGACCATCGAAATCTGGAAATCCCTGTGACAGGTTTATGGCCTGGTGCTCGCTGGCAAGCGCCGACATCCGCGTAAAAATAGTGGTTCCAACGTGAGGTAATTTACTCCGAATCATGATCTGCTGGTCTCACAATTGTGTATCCAGGGGAAGTTCAGTGCTGTTTTTGATTTCAGTGACCGCCATATGTGAGTGTAGTTCTCGAATGGAAGGGCTGGTAGTGAGTGTATTGCGGACAAATTTTTCGTAGTGTCGAATATCCTTGGTCACAATTTTTAACATGTAATCCCATATGCCGGTCATCGTATAACATTCGATGACCTCGGGATGTTCAACAATATCTCTTTCGAATTCTATCAGGTTCTGGCGCCCGGTAGAGGTCAGGTTTATGGTCGAAAAAACGACTACCTCCATTCCCAGTGCCGCGCGGTCGAGCAGGGCAACGCGGCCTTTGATCAGGCCTGCTTCCTCCAGACGATTAATTCGGCGCCAACACGGTGACTGGGATACGTTGATCTGTTCGGCGATCCGGGCGGTGCTTATGCTGGCATCGCGTTGCAGCAAGCTAAGTATCTTGCGATCCAGTGCGTCTAGTTTAATAGACAAAATAACCTCCTTGGCTACTATATTAGAATAAATTATGCATATTAATTCAATTCCAGGGGTTAATAGAAACAATTATTCCTCGAATTTAGGCGACACTATCTCATATAAGATATAAGGAGCGCCGCTATGGCCAATGCCCAAACAAATACACCCGCCAAGGTGTCTCTAGACGACAAGTACGCGCTGGATACCACCCGGGCTTATATGACAGGGATTGAGGCGCTGGTGCGTCTTCCGATGTTACAGCACCAACGAGATGTGCAACGCGGGCTGAATACGGCGGCTTTTGTATCCGGATATCGTGGTTCACCAGTAGGCGGTGTCGATCAGGCCATGTGGAAGGCTGCATCGTGGCTTGAACAGCACAACGTTTATTTTCAGCCCGGGGTAAATGAAGATCTGGCGGCCACGGCGGTGTGGGGCAGTCAACAGACGAACCTGTTCGCCGGTGCCCGTTATGACGGTGTTTTTGGTATGTGGTACGGCAAGGGCCCCGGTGTCGATCGCAGCATGGATGTCATCAAACATGCCAATGCATTTGGTACTTCAAAATACGGCGGTGTTCTGGCGGTGGCTGGCGATGATCACGCCTGCAAGTCGTCAACGTTACCTCATCAATCTGAACACATGTTCATCGGTGCCTCGGTTCCGGTTTTAAGCCCTTCCAACGTACAGGAGGTGTTGGATCTGGGCATATTTGGCTGGGAACTGTCCCGGTACAGTGGTTGCTGGGTGGCGCTAAAAGCGATTACAGAGAATATGGATTCCGCCATTTCAGCGGATATTGACCCCAATAGGATCGAAATCGTAATACCTGAAGAGTTTCAATTGCCCGAGGGTGGGGTGCACGCGCGCTGGCCTGACAAACCCCTGGAACAGGAGTTGCGCCTAAACAAATATAAGATTTATGCGGCCCGGGAATTCGCTCGGGTCAATAAACTCAATCGAATTGTACTGGACAGCCCAAATCCCAGATTGGGCATTGTGACCACAGGTAAGGCTTATCTGGACGTCATGCAGGCACTCGAAGATATGGGAATCAGTACCGAGGTTGCACATGAGATCGGGTTGCGGGTTTATAAAGTGGGTATGAGCTGGCCGCTGGAGCCGGTCACCACCCACG
>JBALVT010000051.1:0-22867 GCA_036961345.1 Halioglobus sp. | reverse complement strand
GACCTCTGAGCGGACTTTCATCAACGATAATGGCCAGCTCATTAGTAAAAAAATCCTGCAGTCGCTGGTCCAGTGGCGCGTCGCCATAACCCAATTGTTGGTATATCTCATCGGGAAGCAGGTTCTTGAATCCTTCCAGGGACTCTATTCCAATCTCCAGTTCGACCTTCACCCCTTTTTCGTCGATATAGTATTGAATAATGGTGGATGCCTTGATGGCCTGGCTTTGCATCAGGGCGTCAGAAAACACAGGCTGCGCACTCAAACATATGAGCGTCAACACAATGGAAATCAAATTGGCTTTCATTCAGTACTGTACCTGTCTGTCTATTTTAGTGAACCGTGGGGTGTGAACGAAGCAAAGGTAGCTGGTGCGAGTACGGGTATTTTTAAACTGCCTCGCCGATAAGCATCTTCAGGCGTAGTTCACGATGCACCTTCGCAGCGTTTTTAGTGAAGCCGAAAATTCGACGCTCGACCATTTGAAAGCCGATAAGCACCCGGGAACGCATCTCCAGGTCATCACCCTTAAAACCTAGCTCCTGTAACGCATCGCGGCCAAACGTTAAGCGCTGGTTGATAACCCGTTTGCGCTTGCGGGCGACACGTTTATCGGTTCTGGACCAGATATCTATGGCCGCGTCGAATTCGGCGAAATCCTCCTCGTAGACCATAGTCATCAGCAGTAGCAACCTTTCCCGGGCGGGCAAATGCTTCAGCATGACGTTCTCAGTGATGACTTCGGTGTACTCGTGCGCCCAGTAATCAAGGATGTTATCCAGTAAGTCATCGCGATCCTTGAAGTGGCAGTAGAAGCCGCTCTTGGCAACTCCGAGCATCCGGGCCAGTTGCTCCACGCGTATTCCATTTGCACCGCTTTGGGCGAACAGTTCCAGTCCTTTGGTGAGCCATTGCTCCCGGGTTATGCGCTTCTTTGGTGCAGTGTTATTCATTCATGCATTATTCGGACTGATAGAGGCCACGTCAATGGCTTGTTTTATTGAACGTGCTGGTCTATAAACTAGACATAACCGTACAATTAAGATTACAATTTTGGGTATCGGCAAGATGTTCAATTGGGGAAAGCAGCCACTGGATATTACCGCACAATACTACAATTACGTTGAAAAGCCCGATAACGGACCAGAGTGGATGTTCCGGGTGCTATTGAAGTTTATTTTCCCAAAGTCGTAGGGAAGGTATTGGTAAGTTGAGTAGCCGTATTTGCTAGAATCGGCAAATGAACACATATAGGCGCCACCGATTCCAGCCAGGCGCTCCCACCTGACATGGTTTCCTATGCCGTTTGGCTCTACTGTCGTTTCAATCTGAGGCGCGCGTTAGCAGTAAATATCAAAGTTGGCGGGCCTCAAAATTGCCAGTGCAGGCCCCAGTTATACAAGCGGCTGAAAGTGCTGCGCTGTTTTTTGGTCCAACTCCCTTTTGGTCCACCAATGCCTCTGACCTGCTCTCGCATCTGCAACCATTCCTCGCTGCCCCACAGATAAGACTGCGATTTTAAAAGCTCAAATTCATCAGTCAGATCATCAACTAGTTCTTCACTATCGAAAAAATACCCCATTTCATTGTTATACAACTTTGAGCGGTCATCGAAGTTACTGGTCCCGACAAAGCCAATTTTTTCAGCACCGATGATAAACTTGGCGTGCAGCTTTCCGTAGTGTGTACTGCCGCCCAGCAGCGTCGAGTCGCCGCGACCTGTCTGGTATATCTTTATCCTGGGATTGTTCACCATATCCCGCCAGGCCTGAGACTGAACAAGGCTTGATTTCAATTCCTCGTCTTTCAGTTGTTTGTCGCGCCATTGTTCTTCGTAATCAGTGCTGAGCAGCAAGCGCGGCGCCGTGTCCATGTCTATGATGGCCTGGGCAAAAAAATTATCGCTGGTGAGAACCGAGTTGGTCACAATTTCAAGACTGTTGTCGGGGTGTGCATCCAGCCACTCCCTGACCCCATCCATGTCATCGAAATACACCGTGCCATCCTTGCGCTCGTACCTTGATATAAAAAAATACGGAGAGACTATACGAATGACGCCTGAGCCATTGGATGAGTTACCAATTTGCTCAAGCACACTCATAATGGAATTTGGGTTGCGCATCAGGTTCTCATCGTAGGAGCCGACGACATTTTTGTTTTCGAGATTGCCCAATTCGTGTGCCAACAAGACCTTGCCGTTGCGTAATTGCGACAGGAACTCGGGTATTTCCTGGTAGGCTTCCTGAAAATCTTCCATCGCCCTCAAACGGGCCAGACCTTGCCGGATTTTTTCCAACTCGCCCTCACGGGCCAGGGAGCTGGACAATCGCTTATTGCGATTGTAGGAAAACAAGATGCTGAAGTAGTACTCGCTGATCTGTGCAATTGAATCCTCACCCGTCACTCCCGGGGCCGGCCGCACCAGTATTTCCATATCCTTGTAGGCGGTCGGGTCCTGGCTGCCGTCTTCATGCAATCCATAATAGGACAGGGAGATATTGCGACCGCCGGTCATGGCCCAGGCTCGGTCGGGGTAGGCCCCGTCGATAAGCAGTAATTTGTCATGTGAACGCCGGTTAAAGTTCCCGAATACGTTGGAGAATGCGTTAAACACCACCACCTGTATCCTGGCTTTGGTCGTCGTTATTTCACCTCGGGTGTTCTTCACAAAACCGCCGTTGATGGCACAATTTTCCAGGGCTTTTAGTTCTGCGTGCACCATGTCGATAGATCCCAGCGAATCCACCATCACGCGGACGTCGACACCTCTTTTAACCGCTTCACACAGGGCGCCCAGAAAGGCATATCCCACAAGGTCTTTTTTGAAAATATAATAGGCGGCATCAACCGTGTACTGTGCGTTGTCGATCAGCCAGATTTTGCTTGCGAGTGAGCGCACGGAATTTGCATAACTGCTGCCGATAATACGCATCTGTGCTTCGTGTACCGGGATATCGGCTTCCATGGCCAATTGTATCGGGTCGAAGTCCAGTTCTTTGGGGCTGTGCCAGCGGCGTTCAAGTTGCTCTGCGGCAACCGTTTTATCCGCAACAGCCTCAGCGGGCGGACAGTGGGCGATATCGAGCCGATCGGCGGGGCAGGGCGGCTGGGGTGGCGCAGAGGCACAACCCGCCAGTAAGGCCAGTAAAATACCCCCAAAAATCAGTTTGTAGCGTTGGTTTTTTGGCACTGTGCTCACTCCATTTCCCGCCAATGAATATTTGCCACCACAGCCTTGTGGTCTGACAGTATCCTGTGCTCCACGGCGTAGCTGCTAAAACCCAGCCGTTTGCTCAATATTATCCAGTCCAGTCGTTTGTCTTTGTAAGTATTTAAAGTATCGCTTTCAGGTTTGTAAACATGTAGTCGCGAAGTGTCCTGTGTGTTCTCAACCATATACTCCTGCGCCAGCCATTCACTATTGAAATCGCCCATGATAACCAGCGGGCCGGCACGCTCTGCGATCACTTCAGTTAGCTCATCAATCTGCTGCAAGCGCACGGATTTACGGGAAAAGTCCAAGTGGACGGAGATAACATCTACTTTAACCGGAGAAGCTGTAAGCTGTGGGTTTTGCCACTCAATCTGGGCGAGGGTGAAACCCTTGCTGGCGGTCGGAGGAGTATCTGCATAAGTTAAACCCATGGCTTCGGTAATGGGCCATCTGGAGAGCACGGCAGTACCGTAATTTCCCACCCATATCTGGGCGTGTTCGGCGTGGGTATAGTAGGTAAAGCCGGCCTGTTCAGCGAGATAGGCTACATGGTCAAAACCGCCGCTCCAGCGAGAGGGTTTGTCGGCTTCTTGCAGGGCTACCACATCCGCCTTGCTGTCTTTCAGGTAGCGCGCTATTTCATCGAGGTTTTCCCGGGTTTGCTCCTCACTGACCAACAACTGATTCAGGCTGTCTCTGCGTCCGTGTGCAAGGTTGATGGTGACAGCTTTCAGTACATTACTCGGGATTGGTATCGCGCCTGCCGAAGCAGTGTTTGCCACGTCCAGTACAGTAGTGCGCTGATCTATTCCGCGCGGAGCATTGGTCGCACAAGCACAGATGGTAGCGATGATAAAAGCGGCAATAATACGGCCGGACATAGTGATTGTTCCCGTGGTCGGTTCATTCATAGATTACGAGGTGGTGCGCCAAACTGCCAGTGTACTTTGAAAATAAGGAATTCATCGTCTCTTTTGGCAAAGTTTTCAGCGCGACGTCGATTGCCCCACTGCAGATCGAACCCCAGACCATTGCGAAAAGATTTTCCTACTATCAGGGAGAGCGCATCAATGGCCTCGCTATTTTCGAAGTCCCAACTGATGAAAGGCTCGATACCGATCCAGGCACCGACCGGGGATAACCACAGCAGGGAGACACCAACACCCAGCTCTTCCAGTGGGACTGCATCATCTCCGTGCGCGAAGGTGCTGCTGTAGATTATGGTTGGTGCAGCCAAAAAGGTTTCGGACAATATGATCGGCCAGCCAGCGCCAATACTGGCGCTCCAGGTGTCTCCACTTAAACCTCTATCGGTGTCGCCTGTGGGCATTAACACAGAACCAAACAGGCCTATTGTATCTGGTACCCAGGGGTTGGAGGTGAGATTGGCGCCGGGATCGTACTGAATGATGAGAGAGCTGTCGCCCTGCCCAGTTTCATTGACGTCTTCGGCTCCGCCGGGTTCGTCGGCTGCGGGTACCTCCAGGGAAGCCAGTTGAGTGGCTATTGATATTCGGAGGTTGCGACTATAGGAATAGGTATAAGCAGGCTCTAACAGGAATATGTCGCCATCGAAGCCATCTACCCTTGTATAGCCGAGTTCAACCAGGTGTCTGCCCCGTTGCGCCAACTGCGACTCGTCCTCACTGGCATGCAGACTCATGGCGAAAACACAGATGAATACCGTTGCCGCTGTGTGATGCAACAGCGTTTCACGTTCTCTCAACCAGTTCCCCGGGAAGCGGACCATATTTTTGCGGCGTGTCATCCCAGATTATTCATCCGTGTTTTTCTGTCATTGTGTATATAATAGCCCCTATAGTGAATGGGAACTAAAAATGTGGACAGGGTCGCAGGTAATTTATATGTTTGAGTCTTTTGTTACAAGCCGTCTAAAGGCCATGATGGCTGCTGCAGTTATAGTATTTCTTTCGGCCTGTTCCACGATTGCATTTGATGGGGAAAAGACTGCCAGCCACGCCCTGACGGATACCAGTGACACGGCATTCGGTCAGGTGCTGTTGGAGTGGAATACAGAGCACCCAGATGGACTATCGGGATTCTATCCCCTCAGCAACGGCATGGATGCTCTAGGTGCGCGGCTGCGGCTGATTAACGGCGCCGAGCGGACGATCGACGCCCAGTATTTCCTGATGAAAGACGACGATGCCGGTGAAGTTTTCGCCGGTAGCCTACTGGCGGCAGCCGACAGGGGGGTGAGGGTACGCTTCCTGCTTGACGATGTTTTTACCACCGTCCAAGACGACATACTGGCGCTGTTAAACCAGCACCCCAATATCGAGATACGTTTATATAATCCGGTGTCCCGGAAGGGTATCTACTACCTGAATTATGCGGGTGACTTCAGGCGTGCGAACCGACGAATGCACAGTAAGTCGATAACCGGCGACAACGCATTTACCATTGTTGGTGGTCGCAATATTGCCGATGAGTATTTTCAGCTGCGCAACGATACCGAGTTTATTGACTACGATGTCCTGGCACTGGGGCCAATCGCGGCCGATGTGTCTGAGCAGTTCGATGATTTCTGGAATAGTACCCTGGCGGTGCCCATGGAGGTTCTACAGAAGGAATTCACTGAAGAGGACCTGGCGCAAGAACGTGCTGAAATAGATCAGGAGCTCGCAGCGGGGCACCATTCCATCTACCGTAAAGCAATAAACACACAATACATGCAGGAACTACTTGACGGCAGCGGGATTGTCTACGCTGCCCCATCTGTATTACTTCACGATGGCTCCGCAAAACTGGAGAACCCGATAGATATTAGCCAGATGACACTGATTAACGAATTGGGGGGATTCATTGCCAAATCGGACACCAGTGTATTTATCATCACACCTTATTTTATTCCCACCGATAGCGGCGTGGATTTTTGGCAGCGGATGATAGACAGGGGTATAGAGGTCACCATAGTGACCAACTCACTTGCCTCGACCAATCACGTGCCGGTTCATTCGGGCTATTCGCGATATCGGAAGAAGATGCTGGCCATGGGCGCTACAATCCACGAAGCCCGCGCGGATGCGGTGGCAGTTGAAGGAGCAACGCCGCAAAGCCTTACGCTTCACACCAAGCTGATGCTGATCGATGAGCGCTACCTGTTCGTAGGTTCATTGAATCTGGACCCGCGCTCCATTGAGATAAATGCAGAAATGGGTGTGTTGATAGATTCATCGGATATGGCCAAAGACTTCATGGCAAGGGTCGACAGAGCGCTGCCGGCGCTGACGTATAAGGTCGAATTGAATGATAGTGACCGTCTACAATGGTTGGCGACCATTAATGACAAGAAGGTCGTTGAGACCAGCGAGCCTCAAACCGGATGGTGGCGACGGTTTCAGTCGCGTCTGTATCGCATTCTCCCCGAGAGCCAGTTATAAAAATGTTTTGGCCTATGGCCTCTTATTAGCGCGACAAGCGGTTACAGCGGTGAGGTAGTAATGAAAAAACAATTGAGTCCTTGTTACTCGTTCTTCCTGCTATTTCTCATGGTCCTGGCAAATGGTATCCAGGCGGCATCGGAGATCAGTGACTATGAGGGCTGGGTAATAACAGTGCTCAGCGGCGATACCGTGCGGGTACTCGATGGCAGTAACCGCATGACGACTGTGCGGCTCCAGTCTATTGACGCGCCGCAGCGTGGGCAGCCCTATGGTGAGGAGGCGCGAAAATACCTGGCTTCGCTTCTTTCGGGCAAAGAAGTTAAGGTCAAGCCAATAGGGATCGATGATTTTGGGAATACTATAGGTACCATTTGGGTCGAGCCACCGAAATGTCGTACTTGTAAAAAAACCCTGGATGTCAACTATGCCTTGTTGGAAGTTGGCATGGCCTGGTGGTACCAGCATTTCGCTAAAAAGCAGAGTTCCGAAAATCGTGAGCGATATGAAGCGGCTCAGAGCAAGGCAAAATCAAGCAAACTAGGTCTCTGGGCCGATCCCGAGCCCGAGGCGCCATGGGATTGGCGTGCGCGCAATGATGACCACCGCTATTGAGTCAATTCTTACTCGTGGTCCTGCGCCCCCCAGGGCACTTCCACGTCATAGGTTTGGCGCAACCCGGAGCGCACCGACCATCCTAGTGCCTCTACGCCCCTCCTGGCGTTTGGAGAGATGTAATCCGCTATCACAAACTCGCGGCCACCGGGATGGCTGGCATAGGTGGCTGTGAAATCCCGGCTCGCAGCCTCGGTCTTCTTTGTCCAGTAAAAGAAATCTGCGGCTGTAAAGGCCACCAGATTATTGTGTTCATTGGTGGCCACGGGAATGAGCGTATTCGGGACAAAGGCCTTAATGGCCGCTTGCTCCCGGTGATACCATTCAGCCAGCATTATGCTCTCCAGGAAAAACAGGGCCTCGGATTCATTTTCCAACAGGGTTGCCTGTTCAATGGCTATCCATCGGTCCTGTGCGTCTTCTATTGAGTCCAGCATAGCGATTAATAGGGTTTGGGTCATAGGCGTGTAGAATTCGTGGGCTTCAAAGTCTCGAATTAGCTCTTCCGAGACGCCCATATCGCGCATCACTTGAGCGTTGTATGTGAAGATTTCTCGCCAGTTCTGTATATAGGCAATATTCGCCGCACCCGCCATCAGTCCAATGGCCCCCGCCATCACAGGCATGAGTAATTTAGTACTAACGCTACCCACGGCCTCGGCTCGGGATACCCGCTCGAGTTGGTCTGCCAGCAAAACGTTGGAAGTATAGGGATCGACACCCACATCGCGAGCCCGCTTGCGGGTTTTACTGCTCACTCCCCCGTATTTTCGAGCGACCCAGACGGCGGCAGCCTCAGCGGAACTTGAAGTGTTGCTTGTTTTGTCAGTCTTATCGTCTTTATCGCCCTCTCGATCGCCGCTTTTATCAGAGTCTCCCAGGGCCTTCTGAATTTTCTTGCCATAGCGGCCTAGCTTTACAAAAAGACGGCTGGTGCCAATTGGAATGTCATGTGCGGTCTGCTTTGGATGAATAAAGGCATGGCCGAGGCGTTCAAAGCTCTTTTTCAAGGATTTGCCAGCGCCTTCCAACCCCGCTCCCATAGTACTAATGTCATGCAATTCGGCGATAGCACGGAGTTCCCGCAATCTCAATCGCAACATTGCTTCACCGTATACAGGAAATGTCCCCCACTGAGTGTCAACTTCGAATTGGAATAGGCCCTCGAAGGGTACCGCTTCATTCCCAAGTTTCCACAGGGCGCCCTCCATCATTTCTGGAGGAACCACCAGGCTTGTTTTACGGGGAATTTCACTGTCGTATTTCGTGGCATCCGCAGTTTCTGCTATTCCTGGGGGAGCAGAGAGTGCAAGTTGACAGCAGGTCATCAGCAAGCCGAGACTGCGGGCGCACTGCAGGTATATTTTTCTAAGCCTCATCGAAAACCCCGTTGCTCAGGTATGAACCGAAAATACTGTGTCTATAGAATTTGGTTTTCGGTGCTAGCATATCATTGCACCCAACCCAGAACGTTGCGGATAACACTCCAGCGTGGCTCATAGGACTCGGTGCCCTTTCCCAGTATCCAGTAGTCATAAATATTGTTGAGAGATCCGTCACTGCGTTTTAGCATCACCCAGTTGTCCAGAAACTCATCCATAGTCGAGTCGGCGGAGCCACTGTATAAAATCACTGCCGGCAACTTAACAGGGTGTGGTAATGGTAGGGAGACTTGGTACCGCGGATACAACAACGTCCAGGAGGAGCCGGCCTCTGCACTCATAAGTAATACGTCTGCCACCTGCTTTCCACTGTGATCCTTAAAGAAATCACTGGGGGAATTAACCACGACAATTTGCGCACTGGGGAAAAGCATGTGTGCATCTCTGTGGACTTCGCTGTCACCGATAACTGCGATATGGAGATCGGGAAGCGCGTTGATAGTTGCCATGTCGGCGAAATCCTGATCGCGGTAGTCCGGGACCACCAGTGCCATATTGAGGTACATGTAGGGGTCCGAAAAATTCAGCCGTTGCGATAATGCAACGGTGTTGATGAAGCCGCCAACGGCAACATCGTAATAGTCCAGTCGCATTTCCTCGTGCACCGCTCCGCGGCTTTTAATGGGGATCAGTTCTATCGAAACATCGAGGTCCAGGGCCAGATTACTCATCATCTCTATGTCGTGTCCAGAGGGTTCACCCGCCTTATTAAAATGTGAGAACGGCAGGTTGTCGGGGTCAAACCCGACCCGTATAACCCCCCGTTCCAGAATGCGCTTGAGGTGAGATTGTCCCGGCTTCAGAGCGACGGGGTTGGGCCCCGGTTCTACGACAGTTATGTCGGCGGTTTGCCGCGGCAAATGCATTGACGCCACAACTTTGTCCTTGTTGTATTCTGTGGCCGCCGTCAGGTTCAGATAGAAACGCCCGCCCAAAACCAGCGCCATGGAAACAAGCACTATGCCTCCCACAGTAGGCAGAATACGTTGCCACCGAAATTTGAGCATACCGTTGGCAGCGCAAGTGCCCAGCAGCGTAACGGCGAAAATATACGCCGCTCCCGCAGCGTCTGTTAATCGTGCCATATACACGCCTGTCACGAGAAATAACTCGAACAGATCGCTGGGAAGCCGCGTAATATCCAGGAGAAAGGGAATAGATACGGGAGCGCTCGAAAAATGAGCAAACGAACTTGCGCCAAACAGTAATGGATAGGCTTTCAGCGCCAGTGGGTGTCCGATGTACCAACCGCCAAATGGAATGAAAGCGGTGGCGAGTATTCGGCCCAGGTGGGGAAAAGAGTAGGCCAGCGGTGCGAGAACCTCGATGTTGACGCGGGTCTCGTCATCAGTTCTACCCTTATCTTCAAAAATCTGGCGAATGCCCACGATCAGTATTGGTAATACAATCATGGTTTTTCCCGCGGCGAAGGCGAGAATGAAGGCGGTGCGAAGTAGAGGCGAAATCTCTCGCGACGTAAATGGCGTCAGGCTAGTTATTAACGCTGGAATGAGAAGAAAGCATATGCAGAGCGTTAGCAGGGTCATCAATACCATGTATCCCTGTAGTCGTGCTATGTCTTCAAGATCCATAGTGCCGGCGGCACTGGCTGCGATACAGAACACACCATAGGGGCTCAGTCGCACGATATAGCCGGTAACCCGTCCTAAAATTTCCTGCGCGGTAGCCAGTCCGTTGACTATTTTGCTTTTCTCACTGAGTCCCATGATCGCCACGCCGCACAGCGCACTAAAAAGCACCACCGCAGGCACCTTGTTCTCCGCCATGGAAGAAAAGGGGTTGGAGGGAATAAACAGAGAAAAAAAGTCAAATGCGCGAGGTTCTTCGATCAGGCTGGAACTAAAAAAAGACGCCGAAGTTTGCGTGGGTAATGACATGCCAAATATGAACACGGCCAGGTATCCCAGCCCCCACATCAGCAGGATAATAGGTACGACGCGCACTAGCAGTAGACGACTCTGGCCTAAGCTGAGACTACCAATGCCAGCTATCAGGGCGAGCATGATATAAGGAAGGACAGTCATCTGCAGTAAGCCGACGAAGGCATTTCCAGCGTAGGAGAGGGGTGCTGTATACTCACCGAAAATAATTCCACTGGCGATGCCAAGGACGAGTCCAATTGCAATGCTCGCGGACAGACTTATCGGTTTTTTTCCGGTGGATTTCATTTTCAGAGCCAGTTAATTTGTATTCACTCGGTGGGCGTTACCGTCCCTCGAATGGGTTCCTCGCCTTCAGCCGTATGTGCGTAGTAATTGAGTTCGGGTAATTCGAAAACATCAACGACCAGTTGAGCAAAACTCTGCAGTTCTTCCCCCAGGGGTTTGAAGGTGCCTGACTCGTTGGTGATAGTCACATCAAAGCTGTAGTTTTCCAGGTCGACGTCGCCCTGGTCGTCAAATACGTGGGCCATATCCAGTTGTTTGCTGTCGTCTTTGGGGACCAGCTTAATGTATATTTTTCCCGCCATCGCGACCTGGGCCTCTCCGCCGAGGATCAGTGACAGAAGATAGTGCTTGGAAAAACCATTCACTCCAAGGTGCGATTCCAATACAGTTCCCTCAGAATTCCTGGCGCCGTCAACAAAGTTGAACGTGGTTGGCACGATCACCATTTGTTGCTTGTCAAATGCGTAAGTTGAAGTAACCCGCCCGTCTACATCGCCCAGATCGGATTTTTTTCTTGAAAGGGACTTTGCCTGACGGTAAATAATTTGCAAAAGCTCGGTACCATTTACCTCGCTCTCATCGTTGTGCACAGTATCTTCCAGCGTTACAAAATTATCATTGACCGACTTGGCGATCTGCTTGTAGAAGACCTGGTGGCTTACCTTCAGTGCGTTGTAACGAAAGTTGCCAGCACTTTCTCGTTCAAGCCGATAAACTTTTCCCGCTTCAGTAGGAGTGGTCGATCGAATGCGAAATACTTCGAAATCTCGCCCAAGGTGATTGAAGTATTTGCGAAGTTCTTTTGTCCGGAAATCATCTCCACCCTGAGATACCTCCAGGTAGAGTGTATTTTCCGATTCTGTTTCCTGCGCAGAGCCGACTGTTGGATGGATAAGCGTGGTTGCCAGGAGAAGACTTATGCCAGTTGCATGAATTATTGTTTTGATCATGATGAATACCTTCCGAACCAATTTTTGTAGTGTGGTTGTATTATTTTATCGCCGCTGGGGAACCCATCTAGAGTTGTTTCTCAACCGGCAGGATACCGTACAAAAAATCCATAACCCGGTGACTGAATTTTTGTGCCGGTTGCTGTGTTGTCGTGCCCGCCCGAGAGGTCCACAGCAGGTCGCCACTTTCATCGGTGCTGACCTGCCAGCTGTTGTCTGGCAACATTAATTCTGCTATGTAATTGCGAAGCTCGTTACACAATGCTTCGGATTCGATGTACATCACGTCTTCGGTATTGATTTCGATAGATCGTGGGTCGAGGTTCAAAGTGCCGATGAAACAGCGCTTGCCATCGATTACTGTCGCTTTCGTGTGCAGGGTGATAGTGTCGGATTTGCCGGGGGGCGTGTCAATGTATTGCCTCAATTCGCCGACAGGCTTGTGGTGCAATTCATAGAGTTCCGCGCCGGCTTCGAGTATCTCTCGGCGGTATTTCTTGTACTGACTGTGTACTGTGCGCTGGTTGTTACTAGCCAGTGAATTAGTAAGAAACCTGATGCTGGCACCGGACTCAACATCTTCAGTCAGTAATTTCAAAAAACCCTCTACCGGAATCAGGTAGGGTGTACTGGAGAGGATCTCTTGCGCTCCCGCACCTGCAAGTTCATTCAGCCTGTCGTAAAGTTCGTGATTATCATCCGCATCAGCCAAGGGCTGTTTTTCCAGAAAGAGGGCGCGGCCACGATGCATGATGGCTGGCAGTTGGTTTATTCCGCTCTTTGCTTCATCAATGGCAGGCAGGACCGCAGCCAGTAATTCAGATTTTTTCTGCAAGAATTCCTGATTATCCCTGCGAATATTTTCGTAGTCACCCTTGTCTGCGTCTGCCAGCGCCTTGGCGGGATAGGCCAGCGATGAATTCCAGAAAATATCGAAGCCATCGGACGTGTCCGAAATGATCGCGCCAGTCACAAGTGCATCCAGGTCAACAAAATTATGCTCTGGATCCAGGCCGTAGTATTCGTTGCCAATATTGCGGCCGCCAACGATAGCAAATCGGTTGTCGGCGATAAACAGCTTATTGTGCATACGTCGGTTGTAGCTGGAAAAGCGGGTTCCCAGACTTTCCAGGGCGCCAACAGTGCCGCCGCGATACTTGCCGGGGTTGAACATTCGCAATTCAAAATTTGGGTGATAGTCCAGTGCTGCCAGCGCGTGATCAGAATTGCGAAAGGTGCCCGCTGTCGCAAGATCCATATCATCCACCAGTAACCGAATCTGCACGCCCCTGTCTGCCGCCTCTAGTAAATGGGCTATTACCAGTGCCCCCACCTCATCATCCTTCCATACGTAATATTGAGCGTCGATAGACTGAACTGCACTGTCAATCAAAGCCAGTCGCCATGCCAGCGCGTGTCGCGCCGCCGGGAGGAGGTGGAAAGCTGAATCCCCCTGCGCCAGTGGAGGTGAGAATTTCTCGGCTGCCAATGCGAGCGGACCGTAGATGGCAGGGGGTTTAGCGAAAGATTCCTCATTCTCCGGCGCCGGTGTCAGTATTGAGCAGGCCGATAAGGCGGCGATCGCGATCAGGCTAACGACAGTTTTTTTCACTGTGTCCATGAGCAGTAATTCAGTTCCGCTTGGCTAGAAATATCGTGTGACATTGAAAAACACATTCCAGTCGTTTTCCAGTCCGGTGTCGCGGCCGCGACGGTAGCTCGTCAAGTCTTTGTCAAAATTTTTCTGGGCTGTGAGGTCCCACATTGTCGATGAATTGAATTCACCACCGATATTGATGTCCAGGTTGCCCGATCCCTCGTCCTCCAGATCCCCATCCACAAAATAGCTGTACGCTGGCAAAATTCTGAGCTGTGAACCGGGCCACCAGTCAGGGTTGTATATTATCTGGGCATCGAAGCCCGCGCCCACACCGTTGTGCTGCTCAAAACGTTTGTCCCAGGAGTTCACCAAATTCAGTGACAGGTACAGGTTCCATTTTTCAGACAGGGCCCACACCGGCATTACGCCCGCGTTGATAACGTTCTGCCCGTCGGTGCCTTTGAGCTGCCCCGCCAATTGAACGTCCAGTTGTAAACCCATACCCCGGTAGCCGGACGTGAGATCGTACTGCATATCGAACAAGTGAAACCAGCGTAAGCGGGTATTGGTCCAGTCACTATCGGGACCGGGCACAGAGTTACCGGAATGTTTGCCGTAACCGGTTTCAATCAAGAGCATATCGTTTGGGCCGAGAGCAAGATTGCCGATCAGGCGAAACTCCACCATGTGTTCGTCATTGGTATAGTCGACGTATTTTGGGCCGCCGCCGAGAAAAGAGTAGATTTTTGTGGGATCAGATGCGTCGAACTGCTGAGTATCTTCAGTTAATCCCGACGGGCTGAACAAGCTGGTGCCGAGGGCGGCGAATAGTAAATTAAGGGCCTTGTATTTCAAGATGTCGCTCCGGATATTATTTTTATGTACTTGCGTTTCCCAGCTATTCTAGTCAATTTGCTCTTATTCATCAAAGGACAACCCCTTCAGTAGGTTGCAACTTACCCGGCCACAATTTTATATTGCCGCAATAACTTCCAGGCAATTACCATCCAGACGAGTACCAATAAGACGTTTACAGCAGAGAATCCGAGCAGGTCCAGTCCCAGCCAGTGGGTGCCGGCAAATACCAGTCCGGCTGCAATGACGTCACCGGTGCGCACAAAAAATGTATCGACGGCCTGTTTGGCCTTGTATTTTTCCTCGGGGCTGGTGGGTAGCCAGAGCATCTGCTTGGCGGTGTTCATCACCGAGTAATCGGTAGAATTCTCAGCCAGCTTGCTGCCCAGGAATACCATGAGGCCCGCGCCAATCAGGGGCAATGAGTAAGTGCCCAAGGCGATGATGGGAAGTGCGAACAAAACGCCCGCCATCCCGAAAAACTTGACCAGACGTGATACCACAAGGGCCTGAATGATGACGGTGGCAATGTTCACCCAAAAGAAAAATTTTCCGTAGAAACTCCCGATGAAAGCCTCCGCATTGAACGCAGCGTTTTCAGCCTTCATGTCCGCGGCGTATTCAACCACCACCCGGCTGAGAATGTACTCACCGGTAGTGTTGACAATATTCAGCAATACCAGCAGCCCTGCAATCAGTAGCAGGTAGCGGCTTTTGAATACCAGCGAAAACCCACCACTCTTGCTGAGTGGTTCGGCCTTTTCCGCGCGCGAAGTATCGGCGGTCCCGCTGCGAATGATGAGATAGTAAAGCCCCAGGTGAAACAACAAGAGAAATGAAGCGACGTGCATCATGGTCACCGATCCTACGTCGGAGCGGTACAGCCAGCTTGCCACTGCTGCGCCGATCGGCCCGCCTGCAGTGGAGCCCACGGCTATTAGGGGAAACAGACGCTCGCCGGCCTCTCGCTGATAAATCTCATTCGCATAAGACCAAAATTGGGCAATCATACTGACGCTGAAAATACCCAGAAATACAAAAAATGCAAATCCAATGTAGGGCACTCCCAGTGACAACGCGCCCGCGAACAGTTCTATGCAAACGGCAAATCCCAGTACCACATAGAAGAGTAGTTTCTTACGGGGCAGGCGGGTTGCTAGCCAGCCGTAAAAGGGCACATAGGCGATCAGGACAACGGCCTGGAAAGCGGCGGCATAGGATTTGAGCTCTGCGCCGCCGCTGGCAAGAATCAAAGGTTCGCGCACCGTTTTCAGGATGTAGTACGCCATCAACAGGAAGTAGATGTTCAGGAACATCATCAATACCAGCCGACCTTCCCCGGCGCGCACATCGCCGAATATTCGCAGGGACCGGTCTAGCCAATTGGGTGCCAACAGTGCGGAGGTGCTAGTGTTCATTGAGGAGTTCCCTAAACGCAGGCCATCAGTTTATAAACGGATTTCAGCCATAACTTAACTCCGGATCTACGATACCACGGCGTTAACTGTTCTGCCATGACGCTATCGTCAGGAACGCCGGCAGGGGGGTGATGCCGCCCCTGATTTTTACACAGGAACATATTGGCCTGTTTGGCGATGCGCTATTAGTCACTGTTAAAAATGCGGAAGGTGGTGGTCACAAGCAGTGGTTTTAGGCAGTGCCTCTATCGAGTTGTAACAATGCATCAACGGCCATACCGTAATCACAACTATCCCCATGCCAGTGGGGGATACAGGTGTTGGTATCTACAGCAGGCGCCAGTTCGTGCATAGAATCTTCAGTAACTGTTGAGGATTCGGCGGGAAACTGGGGAAAGAAGCTGCTTATAATCTCCCTGCCAGAGGGCAGGGAAAACACCAGTAGCGGCTCGGTGTTGGCCTGATCCACCCGCACGCTGAAACTCTCCTGGTGTAACTTTCGATGATGGTAGCGGCACAGGGTCACCAGATTGTCGAGACTGGTTTCTCCACCGTCCGCCCAGTGTTCGATATGGTGGGCATCGACAAATCTGGATTCACAACAGCCCGGAAAACGACAGGTTTCATCCCTCACACTCAATGCCCGCCTGATCGACGCGGGAACAGTGCGTGCGCGCCGGCCAATATTCAGCACCTTCCCTGTTTCGTCCTCCAAAACAGTCACCAGACTGGCATCACAGGCAAGACGCCTGGCGGTTTTGGGTGAAATCCACTGTTTGTTGTCCAGGTGACAGCACTCCGGGCCGGAGTCCGTGTTATGTTGCCTCGCCTGCAATGTATTTATGTCCACATGCAGCATAATCTGGCAGCGCTCGCTCCCTTTCAGTGCGTGAATATCGCTTTTTCCGTTCTGCGTCGCGAGAAAATGCTCTGCCATTGCCACCAGGGCATCCGCCCGGGACTGTGGGAAAGTTTCCCGGTTGCGTTCATCCTTTTTAGAATCCGTTCCCGCGGAAACGCCTTTCCCCTCTTGGAGAAGTTGCTCACGCTTTTCCTCCTGCACCGGATGAGCCACGGCCTTAATAGCCTTCACCACCATAGATCCTTCCTCCGCGGGCAATCGGGCATGAATTACCCACATGCCATCGCTGTCCTGATAAAAAACGAGTTCGCGCTGCTCCTGCTGATCCGCCTCGGCCTGATCCAGTTCTGCTTCTCGCGCCATGGTGCGTTGAACCCCCTGGTATTTGCGAACAACCTGTTCCATATGACTAGCGGTACCGTGTTGGGCGATCATCAACAGGAAGTCTTCGTTCTCTGGCGTGGCGACGCGGGTCATGGCGCGAACTTTGGAGTAGCTGATCTCACCTTTGGAAAACGAATTATTGATCAGGGTTAGATTTTCCAGACAGTTCGCCACTCGGACTTTCTCCCGTGCCGCACCCATGGCGATCCCGCATTGCCAGTTGAGCCAGTGAGCACAGGAGCGCACAGTGCCGCCTCCACTCCAGCCCTTGCAATCATCGAAGCGGGCGATGAGTTTCAAAAACTGGTAGCTGGCGGCATTGATCTGACCGGCGAGGAGAGTGATTTTTTCACCGAGCTTTTCGCTTTCTCTGGAGCTGGATTCAGGGGGGAAATTAATGGGCGCGGGCATGGCGAGCAGCTCCTTATGCTGTATATATACAGTATATTTTACGCCTCTCAAAACCCGCAATCAACAGGTTATGCTTTGTTTTACTTCTTTAAGTGCTTTGCGGTTGATCGACAAAGAAACTGGATCCATCGAAACCGGCAAGTGGGCCGACATGATTGTGCTAAATCATAACCTGCTGGAAATTCCGGTAACCGACATTCATAAAACCGAAGTGCAACAGACCCTGTTCAAGGGCGAGATCGTCTACGAGGCCAGGTAGTTTCGGCTAGCAGGCTTTGCGGCACACCCCAGTCCGGTAGCATTACGATGCGAGAAGCCCAGCGAATGCTGCGGGAGTTCGGCGGTCTCAGTTAGTCTACCCGTGAGAGGTGGGTGTGTTCATACTGCAAAAGCAGCATCCCGATAAACCTCTGGCAGTTCTGTCCGTTCAGGGTGCGGTTATCCCGTTGCTCATGGCAGCTTGTTCACGAGGGTTTGTAAATGTCCCCCGCACCTACTCCCCATTGGGTAATGGTATTGACCACTGTTGTCATGGGAACCTCCAGCAGTTTTACCCGTTCTGCGGGCACGATGTAGGTTTGCCCGAGGGTGACGGCGGGGGCGCCGGGTATGAACACCACCATGCGTCCGTCTGCCAGGGACTCCATCAGGAAGCCAAATTGGCAGGCGCCATCACCATACAGATTGATCTCACAAGGTTTGAGTTGGCTGTTGCCAGTACCAGTGAGGCTCATTGTCAGGTTTCGTAAAAGCCCCAGCAGGGGAATTTTGTCGGCAATACCAGTCTCAACAAAGTTAGCAAACTTGCGGCCGGGACCAGTGGTCATCAACAGACCGGTAAACAAGCAGGCTGCAAACACAGCCAGTACACCGAGCAATATAAAAATCAGGGCATTGATGATGGGAGGGAAGGGCAGTTCGAGGGCGGCGAAGGCCGCCATGTCTTCCAGCAAGCCATAAATTTCCATCGTCGCGATAAATAAAATAGCCAGCGGCACTAACAGGATCAACCCTGCCAGTGCCTTCGACGTAATCCTTGAACCCAGAGTTTGCATGATACTTCCCGGCCCGGGCGGGCAGCGTTATGTTTTCGACATTGTACCTCTTGTTGCGAGCAAGTCATCTTTCGCTGGCCGCCCCCTGGGTGGGGGAAACCAAGTCCATTGGGCTGAAACTGGATCTAGAGCTTGTGCATGTCATCCAGTCCCCTGGCGACTCGCGAGCCTGTCTGACTTGCCCAGTGAGCGACTTCACTCCAGGCGCTTACCGAACTCGCTGCAAACATGGTGTCTACACTGCCGCCTGCGCGTTGCAGTTTGCGTCTCTCGGTTGCGTAGGCAACGGGTTTTCCAGTTTCACCGTCATACAGCTCCAGCCTCAAGGTGACTTCACCTACAGAGTTTGTGTAAACCTCGCCACTGCCTGCCATGGGAGGTGGAACGGATGAGACCACATCTACCACATGGCCCCGCAGGATGAGTGTATTGGGACCGTTTTGCTCGGCGATCTCAAAATGCTTGCTGCGGGCCAGGCGCTTGCTGAATGACTCGCTCACTCGTTCCTCGAACCTGGCGCGATCTTTTTCACTGATACCAAATTCGCGCTCGTTGCTGCGCAGCATTGTTGATCGACTGCTTTTGGCGGGGCCAACGTCGCGATACTCGAAGCTGCCGTCCACCAACACTATCTTGTTGTATTTCCTGAAATCCACATCCGGATGAATCCAGGTGTGTTGGAAGGCGCCGCGCTTGACCAGTTCGAGGCCCTCAGGAGTTACCTGGGGTGGCTCAGGTTTGGCCAGGACTGCCTGGCTGGCACTGGCGGCGAAAATAAATGCACAACTTGCTAACAATAACTTCTTCATGGCGTTCTCCTCGTTAATCGGGTTGTCTTGCTGACGAGGTGAACTATAGGCGCGCGGCTCGAATTCTCCCACTCAGCACCTGTGAGGTTGTAGTACTACCTCGCTCAGTTCGTCCAAAAGCCATTGGCCGGCAGGTCCCAGATTGGTCCAGCGGACTTCTACATCCCAGCTGTTCAGGCCCCCAGTGGCACTTTCGAAGCTTAACTCCTGCAGTTGCCCGGTCTCCAGGAGTGTCCCTGCGGAGTAGCGAGGCACCAGGGCAAAGCCCAATCCCATCAACAGGAACTCGTGTAACTGAACGATGCGCTGGCAGGTGATAAAGCGGGGACAGATCCGCATGGACTCCTGTAAATGCGCCGTTACCACGTCGCTAACCGCGGGCAGTAATTGGGTGTGGGGTAGCAAATCTGCCTCGGTAAGTTCGCCCCTGACTTTTGCCAGCGGGTGCTGTGCACTGACAACGTAACACCACTCCATGACAGCGAAATGGCGGAAGGAAACCGAGCGCGTGGGGATTTGGCTGGAGGGCATGAATACCAGGTCGATTTCGCCACTGATCAGTGCCTGATCCAGACCAAAATTATCCGGGTCCAGTATGCTCAGTTCCACCCCGGGATACTCATTTACAAAACCTTTTAAGGCCGATTCCAGGCGCTCGTTAAATGCCAGGCCATGGATGGCCAGTACCAGTTTGCTCTCAATACCGGCGCGGCAATCACCCGCCTTGTTCTCCAATATTTCCAGGCGAGGTAAGATTTCCACCGCCTGGTGATAAAGATTGCGGGCGGTGAGGGTTGCCACGGGTGCCTGACCCTCAACGCGGTCGAAAAGGTCGACGCCCAGGTCCAGTTCAAAGTGCTGGATAATGCGGCTGACGGCAGAGGGGGTTTTACCCATGTGCCGGGCGGCAGCAGAGAACGAACCCGTTTCGATCACAGCGACGAGTGCTTCCATTCGCTCAATTGTTACCAGCATTTCTTCTCGCTCCAAGTGTGAGGCTCATGCCCCATCTATCTATGACGAAGCAGTATCATCCGAGTGATTGAACAGTTCAAGATAGGGAGGCCAATAAAATGCCAGGTCTGCATGGATCGCCGCAGGCTGGCAAGGCGAGATAAACGGGCTGTTTTCAAACAGTGGGCCTGTTAGCATAGACTGCATGTTGGAGACCGTTCAAATTCTTGCCCCCATCCTGTTGGTGGATATTCTTAACCCCGTGTTACTGGCACTGCTGATTTTCGCCGCCAGTACAGACAAACCCGTGGCCAACAGTGCGGCGATGTTGCTGGGTCATACTATTACATATTTCATTGCGGGCTACGGGCTGTCGTTCGCAGTGGAAAAACTCTCGGCACTTATGGAAAACCCTGGTGCAGTGGACTATGCCATCAGTGGTTTGCTGGGTGTGTACTGCCTGTATTGGTCGCTGAAACCTGCCAAACCCTCTACCGAACCAGACATACCCGATTGGCAACTCACGCCTCTGAAGTGCCTCTTTTTTGGAGGAGTCGTGAATGTCATTGGTCTGCCGTTTGCCGTTCCTTACCTGGGGGCAATTGACCAGATCCTCAAGGCCGATGTTTCCCTGACGGAGGCCTGGACACTGCTGGGGCTCTACAACGTGGTCTATGCCATGCCCTTTGCTATTGTTCCCGGTTCTATTTTGTTGATGGGCGAGCGCAGCAAACCGCTGTTGGAAAGTCTCAGTCGGAGCATGGACTGGCTGGCGGATAAGGCCATGCCCTGGCTGATCCTGGTGTTGGGTCTGTGGCTGGTCTATGACGCAGTGGCTTACTTTTGGTGAGAGCGGGATATCCGTGAATTTGATCGTGACAGCGCACTCAAAGGCGTCGTTTTTGGGCTTCAGCGTTTCAGGGCGGCAGTAAGACTTTTTCCTACAGCGATCAGCGGTTCGGCACTGGCTTGGGTGCGGGCCAGTATCAGCGCACCTTCCACGGAAGTAATAACCAGAAGAGCTGCGGATCTGGCCTCCCGCCTGGTATACCCATCGGCCGTAAAGACCTCGCCAACAATCTCCAGCCAGTGCGCGAACACCGCCTGACCTGCCTGGCGGATAAGTTCTGATTGCGGGCAGGTTTCCAGTACGACGGTTGCGATGGGGCAGCCAGATTTGAACCCGGAGGTTTCCATCCACTGCGCCAGCAATGCACAATACCGGGTAATAAAAGCGCTGAAATTTTTGCTGTCGCTTTTAATCTCCAGCAAGGTAGTGCTGGCAGCCTTTCCCGACATGGTCGCAGCCGCAGCGCCCAATGCCTCCTTACCCTTTGGGAAATAATAATAGAGCGAACCCTTTGGCGCACCGCTCTTAGCCAGGATTTCATTCAATCCGGTGGCTGCATACCCCTGTTGCCGGAAAAGCGTGGCGGCTGTTTGTACGATCACATCTTTATTTTTTGCTGCGCTGGCCATGTTGACTTGTACCCATCATAGATTCTGAACCCTTGTCATTATAGAGACTAGTCTATATTATAGAAAGCCTATTATGGTGACTGGTCTACTTATTGGGAGATACGTATTATGGCCTCTATGCAACAACTTACCTATGTCAAAGCGAATCAACTTGAATGGCACGAGGTGAGACAAGCTGAGATACAAACAGGGATTGACGCGATAGTGCGCCCGATTGCGGTTGCCCGATGTGACCTGGATTATTACATCGCATTGGGCCTCTACGGCAGCAAGGGTCAATTCGCCATTGGGCATGAGATGGTGGCCGTCGTTACCGAGGTGGGACATGCTGTTAAGCGCGTTGTTCCTGGTGATCTCGTCATTGTGCCTTTCCAGATCAGCTGCGGCACATGCTCCCATTGCTCCCGTGGCTGGACCAACGCCTGCCTGGAAGTGCCCCCCTGCGCTGCTTACGGATTAGGCACCAACCCCGACGGCGAGTTCGGTGGAGCATTTTCGGATGCGGTGCGCGTCCCCTATGCAGACCATATGCTGGTTCACTTGCCAGATGGCCTCACACCCGAGGCAGCCTGTGGGCTGTCAGATAACGTGGCGGATGGATACCGCACCGTTGCAAAGGGTTTACAACGTTTTCCAGGTGAACCGGTATTGATCGCCGGAGGGCTGGCTCAAAGTGTTGGTCTCTACGCTGTGCATTGCGCCATCATGCTGGGATCGCGCCGCGTCGTTTACGCCGATTTTGATCCCACTCGCTTGTCTTTGGCAAAGGCGGCGGGGGCAGAGACAGTTGCCGTTGACTACGCTAAAACCACAAGACACCAGGAGGACTTCCTGATCTCCGTAGATGCCTCGGCAATGCCTGAGGGGCTTTTGTACGCGCTTAAATCTACCGGACCTTGCGGTTATTGCACCGGGGTATCCGGCGGGTTAACAGCCTCAACGTCCCTGCCTCTGAGCTCACTTTATCTCAAAGGCATCACCTATGAAGTGAGCCGGGTGCACAGCAGTGCGGTCTTGCCGCAGGTTCTTGGGCACGCCTGCAAAGGGGAGCTCAATCCCCTGTCCATCGTTGGTAGGAAGGCATCTTTCGAAGAGGCAATCGAGGCAATGTTTGACCCTGCACCGAAGGTGATCTTTTCGCGGGGGACCCATGAGCAGGTCACAGAGATTGGACCTGGGTGTGCGACTCCATAGCTGCTTAGCCTACTCTGTCACGATCTTTCTGG